>NZ_KV788480.1:0-251 GCF_001807295.1 Corynebacterium sp. HMSC06C06 | reverse complement strand
GAAAATAAATTTTTTGCTCATGATGAGCTGTCACTATTTAAATGGTGGCTGTTTGTTGTGTGGTGATGATGTCTGAGAACTCAATAGTGTGCCAATGTACTTTTTACTACTTTGTGGTGATCGTGATTGTGCTGACCGGGCTAGGTGTTTGGTTGGTGTGGTGTGTGCCGGATCGGGCCTTTTTTGATGAGGGCGCGATTGTAAATAATTAAGTTTGTTTGTTTGGTATGCATTGAGATTGCGTGAATCAT
>NZ_KV788479.1:0-1413 GCF_001807295.1 Corynebacterium sp. HMSC06C06 | reverse complement strand
TGCGGATGACGTGGTCGCGGAATACTCCAGGCTGCCCGCAGGTAGGGCATTCATTGATCGGCTCGACGGGTTCGGCTTCAATAACAGTGACGTCACCGTTTTCTGTGGCACCGGTGATAGTAGTTCCTAGTTTTGCGGTGCGGCAGATGGTATCGACGATGACATTTCCGTTAGGCTGCACAGTAGGTCCTTAGTTTTGTACGGATGGATTAGATACCTTTTTCCTACAAAGCCAAGGACCCCAATATCTTGTGCCACGCCCGAACCCCCGGCGAACTAATCAATGCACTCTAAAACCGGAAGAGCCCTTTTAGTACTACTGGTGGATTTCGGTTTTGGTGGGGATT
The DNA here is from genome assembly GCF_001807295.1 of Corynebacterium sp. HMSC06C06. NCBI lineage: Bacteria > Bacillati > Actinomycetota > Actinomycetes > Mycobacteriales > Corynebacteriaceae > Corynebacterium > Corynebacterium sp. HMSC06C06. Next base: position 1,066 of record NZ_KV788479.1, on the reverse strand, counting down.
AACGCCGCCGGCTTCGGTTTTTCCGTTGAGGAGGTCGTTGACTACTTCCCGATGGTGAAATGGGTCGATGGTGAGGTAGAGAGGAACCAGTCACCTGGAAGAGATCGATCCAGTCGTTGGTGTGCAATCTGGGAGGTAGGGTCGCGGGGTCGATTCCTCGCGAGCGCAACCATGATTGTGTTTCTGAACGTGATGAAAACAACCCTGCCCTTCGGAGAATTTCCCCTATCCCGCGTCCCCGGGCAGTGAAAACGGTGTGCACCATCGCCTGAAAGGCTTTGCGCTGCTCTATCGGAATCTTCGGGTCACCCACCCGGCGGATCACTAAGATCCCCCCGTCAACGTTTGGCTGTGGCCGGAAAGCAGACCTTGGTACCCGAGAACCCAGGTGAAATGTGAACCATGGGGACCACTGAGCCGTCATCATCGTGCTTGCGCCTACCCCGGCCCGGCGGCGAGCGACTTCCCACTGCATGAGGAGTACAGCGTCAGTCCATGCTGGCGCATGCAGCAACTTTCGAAGAATGGCAGTGGTGAGGTGAAAGGGAATGTTTCCCACAATGACGCAGGGAGTGGCGGGTAACCGGAAGTTAAGGAAATCATCATGGACCACTTCGACCGCCGCCGAGGAGGTTTCTTGTGTGATTTTGGCAGCTAGTTTTGCGTCCACTTCAACTGCCGTTATCGCCCTCCCCAAGTGGGCCATCGGGTGAGTGAGGGCACCGCTTCCTGGTCCGATCTCAATGATGGGGCCGGAGGTTTGTTTCACAAGGTCGATGATGGAGTTGATGATCTTGTGGTTGGTGAGAAAATTTTGGCCATGCTCGTGACGGCCGTGTCCGTATGCAGACATCAGGTGTGCTCCTTGGATTTGAAAGGGAGCCGGGCATGACAAATAGCCGCCCGGCTAAAGGACCGGAGCGGTTTTTAACCTACGGGGTAGGAAACCGCCTTAGCGGTTGGTGCGCAACCGCAAGAAAGCGGTACCTGAAATCAACATGGGTCTAATTATATCCATTTAAATTCGCGGGTGTGAAGTGCCCCGGGTTTTGTTCCTAGGCGTTTG
>NZ_KV788478.1:0-6186 GCF_001807295.1 Corynebacterium sp. HMSC06C06 | reverse complement strand
ACAAAATCAATGCACTCTAAAACCGGAAGAGCCAATAAAACGACAAAGCGGGCTTGGAAGGTACCTTGCCTCCAAGCCCGCTTTCGCTATAAAAGCGCTATTTAGTTGAAAGAGTCACCGCAAGCGCAGGAGCCGCCGGCGTTCGGGTTGTCGATGGTAAAGCCCTGGGACTCGATGGTGTCAGCGAAGTCGATCTTGGCACCGGTGAGGTAAGGGACGGACATCTTGTCCACCACGAGGTTGACGCCACCGACGGTGTCGACCTTATCACCGTCGAGTGTGCGGTCATCGAAGTAAAGCTGGTAGCGAAGGCCAGCGCAACCGCCTGGCTGCACAGCGATACGCAGGGCTAGATCGTCGCGGCCTTCCTGGTCAAGCAGAGCCTTTGCCTTGGCGGCTGCTGCCTCAGTCAGGATGACACCGGTAGCGGAAGCTGGAGCGGTCATGTCTTCTCCTCAAATAAGTACGGGTTTTACTGGCCCCTACCCTACCCCGATCAGCGTGATCGGGAAAAGGTTGACCTCGGTTACATTCCTTGCAACGTCATGGGCGGCGGGCCTATTCCCATTATTGACCACCAACCTTGTAGTCTGATCACCGTGAAACTTCCGTGGCAAAAAGATGAAAACGCGTCCCAGGACGCCGCTGTCCCTGCATCGCAGGCGGATACTTCCGCCGCACAGCACGAGGCCGGCGAAGAGCACTCCGAAACCCACCGCAAGGGCTACACCCCGCCGAAGGGCCGCCCGACGCCAAAGCGTGATCAGCAAGAGATCGCCCGCGGCGTAAAGCGCGATCCAAACGGCATGTCCGATGCGCAGCGTTACCAGCGCCGCAAGGAGCTCAAAGCTTCCATGTCCAAGGAGGAGTGGAAGGCTTATAAGCGCAAGGAGCGCGAGGAGTCCCGTGAGGCGAACCGTGTCGCACAGGAGCGCATGGCAAGTGGCGACGAGCGCTACCTCCTCCCCCGTGATAAGGGTGAAGTGCGCCGCTACGTACGTGACTGGGTTGCCTCCCGCAAGTTCATCAACGAGTGGGTAATGCCAGCAACTATCGTCCTGCTAGTTGTTATGTTGCTGGGCAACTACAACCCGAACTTTGCCAACTGGGTCTCCATCATCTCGATGGTCTTCATCGCGATCTTCGCTATCGAAGGCATTTGGCTGGCACGCAAGTGCAACAACTCGGTGCGTTTGAAGTTCCCTGGCACAACCGAGGCAGGTTTCGGACTGGGCTTCTATGCTTATTCTCGTGCAACCCAGCCGCGTAAGTGGCGCACCCCGAAGCCACGCGTTGAGCGCGGCGCTACGGTCTGACCTTCTTCTTCCCAAGGCTTAGGAGTTGTGATGCCTGAAATCACTCCGGTACCACGGCCGGATCAGCAGGCGCGTCTCGCAGTAGCAGACGCCTTAAGTACCTCAGTACGCGGCGATTCTTTTGGCACGTTCAATGACGTCGCAAGCTGGCTCGCCGCCTGCCAAGGCGTAGCACCTGCCGCGCCGCTACAGCGCACACGCGTCATCGTGTTTGCCGGCGCGCACGGCATCGCTACCCGCACCTTTGAGGGCGTTGGGCTCTCCGCATTCGCGCCAGAGTCGGATGCCGAACAGCTCACCGAGCTCGCAGAGGGCGCAGGCCCTGCACACACGATGGCACGCCGCACAGGCGCCAGCATCCACGTCGTGGAGTGCGCGCCTTCTGGCTCCATTGATGTGGAGCCCGCAATGAGCACCAAAGAGTTCGACACCGCTTTCACGCTCGGGCAGACCACGGCCGATGCAGAGATTGATGCCGGCGCCGACCTCCTCATCCCCGCCGAGCTCGGCGTGGGTGGCACCTCCGTAGCGGCCGTTCTCATGGGTAACTTCACTGCCACCGAGCCGGTTGTCATCGTGGGCCCGGGTTCTGGAACCACCGACGCAATGTGGAAGACCAAAGTCACCGTCATCCGCGATGCAATGTTCCGCATCCGCAATCTCGATGGCATCGAAGTCATCAAGGCAGCCTCCTCCCCGAGCTTTGCTGCCTTGGTGGGCTTTATGTGCCAGGCGGCAGCGCGCCGAACGCCGATGCTTATCGACGGCCCCCTTACCGCCACCGCCGCCGTCTATGCCGAAAAGCTGGCGCCCGGAGTCAAGCACTGGCTTTATGCGGCAAGCGCGACCACGGAGCCTTCCCACATCAAGGCCCTTGAGCTGCTGAAGTTGCAGCCGTTGCTCGAGCTCAGGATGCGCGCCGGCCAAGGCCTTGCAGCGTTAAGTGCATTGCCGCTTATCGACGCCGCGGTTGAGCTGGCAGGCGACGAGCTCGCGGCCCTCGCCGCTGCAGAAAGCAACGAATCACAAGCCCCTGCGACTGAATACGAGGACTAACCCAGAGAAGCGTGTGGGAAAACATGCGGAAGGGAGGGCGTCGCCAAGCGCGGCGCCCTCCCTTATCTCATTTTGCTACTTAGCCAGCGTGTGCAGCCAGCCGTGAGTATCCTCTACGGAACCACGCTGGATGCCGGTCAGACGCTCGCGCAGTGCCAAGGTGGTCTTGCCAGCTTCGTTGTTGTTGACGACGAAGTCCACGTCATCACCCAAGACGTGGCCCACCGGGGTGATAACTGCGGCGGTACCGCAGGCAAAGGCCTCGGTCATGGCGCCGGAAGCAACGTCATCACGCCACTCCTGCGCGGTGATGCGACGCTCCTCAACCTTCAGGCCCATGTCCTGTGCAACCTCAAGCAGGGACTTGCGGGTAATGCCCGGCAGCAGGGAGCCCGACAGGGCTGGGGTGACTAGAGTCTGGTCACCTTCCTCGCCGTAGATGAAGGCCAGGTTCATGCCGCCCATCTCTTCGATGTATTTGCGGTCGATGGCATCGAGCCAGACAACCTGGTCGCAGCCCTTCTCCGCAGCCTGTGCCTGCGCAAGCAAGGAAGCTGCGTAGTTACCGGCGAACTTCGCCGCGCCGGTACCACCCGGTGCTGCGCGCACGTAGTCAGTGGACAGCCAGACCGAAACCGGCTTGATGCCACCCTCGAAGTAGGCGCCTGCTGGGGAAGCGATAACGATGTAGCGGTAAGAGTTAGCCGGGTGAACGCCCAGGGAGACCTCGATGGAGATCATGAAAGGACGCAGGTAGAGGGCAGCCTCACCGCCAGCCTCAGGGGTCCAGTCCTTGTCTACCTCGACCAGCTGACGCAGGGACTCGACGAACTCGCTCTCCGGCAGAGCCGGCATAGCCATGCGCTCAGCAGAGTTGTTGAGACGCTGCGCGTTCTCCTCCGGGCGGAAGGTAGCAATAGAGCCATCCGGCTGACGGTAGGCCTTGATGCCCTCGAAGATCGCCTGGCCGTAGTGGAAAACGTTAGAGGCCGGGTCCATGCTGAACGGCTCGTACGGGCGCACCTGTGCGTCGTGCCAGCCCTGTTCTTCGTTCCAATCGATGGTCACCATGTGATCGGTGAAGTGCTTGCCGAAGCCTGGGTTCGCCAGAATCTCAGCTAGGCGTTCAGGAGAGGTGGGATTTTCAGTGCGGGTCACGGTGTAGTTCAACATGCTCACAGGCTACCCCTTTATCTATAGCCAGGCAGGAAAAGGGGCAGATTACCGACGCCAACACTAAGGGTATGGTGAGTGAGGTAAAACTATTCACCCCCGAATGCAAGGAGGAGATCGTGGCAAAGTCCGCGTTTACCCTGCCAGCCCGTGGCACCTTCCCCACCGTTGAATTGGCCAAGAAAGCCCCTAAGAAGGTCGATGCCCTGCTTATCGCAACATTTACCGGCGAGGATGGGCTTGAGGTACCAGGCAGCGCCCTGCTGAGCCCGGATGCGCTGCGCGCTACTTACGACGCCCTGGCTGCAGTTGGCGCCACCGGTCGCGCGGGCGAGATTACCCGCATCCCTGCACCGAAGGACGCTGCGGCTTCCACCATCGTTGCTGTGGGCTTGGGTGACGCAGAGCTTCTCGACGCCGAGATTCTGCGCCGTAATGCGGGCGCTGCGGCACGCGCTCTTGCTGGCGCTGGTGCGGTAGCCACAACGCTGTCGGACTTTGGCATTAGCGCCGCTGTCGAGGGCCTTATCCTTGGCGGCTACTCCTACCGCGGCATCCGCTCCACCGAAGCCTCCGAGGCTGAGGCACCGGCTTCCTTCACCGTTATCGGTGGCAAGTCTTCGGCTGAAGAGTTCGAGGCAGCTCGCATCACCGCGGAGGCGGTAAACCTCGCCCGCGACTTGGTGAACACTCCGGCAAACGTCCTGTACCCAGAGACCTACGCTGAGTTCATCACCGCTGAGGCTGAGGCAGCTGGTCTGGAGGTTGAGGTCCTCGATGAGAAGCAGCTGGAGAAGAAAGGCTTCGGCGGCATCATCTCCGTGGGCAAAGGCTCTCAGCGCCCACCTCGCTTGGTGCGCCTGACCTGGGCTCCGAAGAAGGCCAAGACCTCCGTGGCCTTGGTGGGCAAGGGCATCACCTTCGATACCGGCGGCATTTCCCTGAAGCCGGGCAACGGTATGTGGGACATGATCTCTGACATGGGTGGCTCCGCTGCGATGGCTGCTGCCATCATCGCGGCTGCGAAGTTGGAGATTCCAGTGAAGATCACCGCTACCCTGCCATTCGCGGAGAACATGCCGGGCTCCGGCGCTACTCGTCCGGGTGACGTCATTACCCACTACGGCGGAATCACCTCTGAGGTTCTCAACACCGACGCCGAGGGCCGTCTGGTGCTGGCAGACGCCATCGCTCGCGCGTCTGAGGACAACCCGGACTACCTCATTGAAACCGCTACCCTGACCGGCGCCCAGATCGTCGCCCTGGGCACCCGTACCGCTGGTGTCATGGGCTCTGAGATCTTCCGCGACCGCATCGCGGAAATCGGCCGTGAGGTCGGCGAGAACGCCTGGGCTATGCCGCTGCTGGAGGAGCACAACGAGGAAATCAAGTCCCAGGCTGCGGATATCCGCAACATCAACGCCAAGCGCGAAGGCGGCATGGAGTATGCAGGCACCTACCTGCAGAAGTTCGTCGGCGAAGGCATCGAGTGGGCACACATCGACGTCGCTGGCCCGTCTTGGAACAACGGCAGCCCTCGCGGCTACACCCCGAAGCGCGCCACCGGCGTGCCAGTGCGTACTGTCGTGGCAACGCTGCGCGAGATTGCTTCCAAGTAATCTGCTAGCTCAGTAACACACAGAAACGGCGACTAGCGCCCGGCAACCGTATTGGTTGCGGGAGCTACTCGCCGTTTGCTGTTTTATTTGTCAGCTTTATTTTTTAAGCGCTAATCGGTTTTATTTGTAAGCGCTAAGCGGAAGGATCGTTTGGGTTGTCCTTAGCTCTGCCATGTTCACGCTCAAAGCGCTCCCTGCGTTGGCGCTGTTCTTCTCGCTTGCGCAGAATACGTTCGCGCTCGATCCGCTCGCGCATGCGTTGGGGGTACCCCGTCTCCTCTACGTCATAGACGTCGCACTGCAAGAGCTTGGCTACGGCGTCAATTCCTTTGGGGCCGCCAATCCGGCGGCGGATAAAGTCACCGTGCTCGTCGACGACCACCACGGACATCTCATTGACCACGGTTTCCGGCTCCACGAATGCCTCGATATAGACGCGTCCGCCCGCCCACTCTTGCAGGGCTAGAGCATCTTCCTTCCGAATGGTCTCTCCTGGTGCCCGCGGGGGCCGCAGCTGTGATTGAGACCGGTTTCGTCGAAAGGGATTAAACATAGCCTACGAGTTTACTCAACTGTCTTGCTGTATGCCTGAGTCCCCCGCCCTCCCCCACTTATAGGCACTGCTACACCCACATGTGCGCGCTGACACTAGACACGCGGTAGGATTAATGACCAGCGTTAAACAATTCCGACTTTCGAGGAGTCTTATTACTTATGGCACACTCCGTTGTGATGCCCGAACTGGGCGAATCCGTAACCGAAGGCACGATTACCCAGTGGCTGAAGTCCGTGGGCGATACCGTCGCGGTCGACGAGCCTTTGCTCGAGGTCTCCACCGACAAGGTCGACACCGAAATTCCATCCCCTGTCGCGGGTACCATCCTCGAAATCAAGGCTGAGGAAGATGACACCGTCGACGTCGGTGCTGTGATTGCCATCATCGGTGACGAGGGCGAGTCTACTTCCGATTCCTCCGACGATTCCGCTCAGGCAGAAGAGAAGTCTGAGCCTAAGGCCGAAGA
>NZ_KV788477.1:0-580 GCF_001807295.1 Corynebacterium sp. HMSC06C06 | reverse complement strand
CCGGAACACCGGTACCCAAAACCCGCATCTGACAGTCTATCTCGTTTTTAGAGAAGGGTATGCGCAACATTCCTCCGTGCGCTACCAGGAAATAAGCCCAGATATATTGGCTGCATTTACCACGCGTGAAGCAGCTCAGACTGATGTCGTTTCTCGGCAGAAAAAGGAGCCTTCATTCTTACCGAGTGAGTTTCATATATGGGAAGTCGAATTCGGGTTTTGACCGAAAACTTCCGTGGCCAAGGCCCAGAAATCCCCATGTACTGAGCAGTACTTCTCGTCGGTTTTAAATTCTGTTGCAAGGAGAACGTAAGCATCTATACCGCTGAAAATGGCGGAATAGGCTCGATGAATTCTTATATCGGAATTGGGTTATCCGCAGTTTTAGGGATATGTCTCGTCGCCCCTTAGTTCAAGTTGAAGTGATTAGCTGGCGTGCGCAGGGTTTTCATCAGCTTCTCGCTGATCTCGTTGCCCCTCGCCGGGTCATGGCTTTTCTTCGGTGACACCGTAGTCATTATCGGTGAAACTCCTTCTAGATCAGAGCCACACACAAACAACTTGACGCTGATAATGGGAA
>NZ_KV788476.1:0-1036 GCF_001807295.1 Corynebacterium sp. HMSC06C06 | reverse complement strand
GATAGAAAGCTTCATAGATTGTTTCGGCACTCACACGCATGTCCTCATCATCAGGAAAGTCAAGCCGGATTCGGCCTTGGATTTCTTCTGGTGACCATTGTGCCCGTAGCTTGTCGATAACCCAGTCACGCAGTCTAGGGTTAGCAAGCAATTTCCCAATTTGTGGCCGAGCTCTGCGCGCTACAGCTCGGATTTGTGCAGCTCCAGCATGATAAGGGCCCTGTGGACTATGGTTTCGACGCAGCTCTCTACTAATCGTGGAATGGCAGCGCCCAAGCCGGCGTGCAATCTCGCGGATCGAGACCCCTTCGCGTCGCCAGTCAGCAATATGAATGCGCTCGTCATGGTCGAGATATCGCTTATTAATCTTCTTATACGGATCGACACCAGCAGCTAGTTTCGGTAACGGTTGCATCGCTTCGCCTGGGCTCGCATTCAGCTTGTGTAAACGTTTCATAAGCTTGTTATACACACCGGCAGCCGGACCAGCAGGGACAAATACCTGACCGTGAGTCTGCGCTGATTTGACCACCCCTTTGTCAAAATCCCACGCTTTACGGAAACTGATACCACAAGCTACAGCAGCATCACGAGTCGACAAGCTCGCTAGTCGCAGACGCAGGAAAATAACACGTTGCTCGGTGGCATTAATCCGCCGTTGCAGCTGACTGACCGGCACGCACAAACCTAGCTTGCACGCCTGTCGGCGCAAAACTGGATCAGAGACACCAACCTGACGCGCCGCGGTATGCACACGCACACCCTTTCTCACCAGTTCGATGCCCGCCGCAAGAGCCTGAGCATCATGACCACGCGGACTATATGGAATCAACTGCTCACAATGGGCAAAGAAATACGCATGCTGATAATTACACCCAACCTCTTGCACCGCTGCGCGCAGACTCAAGCCACCGGCAATTAACCGCCGCAACTGCTCCTTATCCGACTCCGATAACGACACAAAAGTGCCCTGCGGACGCTGCGCCATAACAACACCTCCGTACTAGAAGTGGTGCAACGACGGTCTGAACCCAAG
>NZ_KV788475.1:0-577 GCF_001807295.1 Corynebacterium sp. HMSC06C06 | reverse complement strand
TCAATGCACCCTAAAACCGGAAGAGCCGATAAAACCAGTGATGTCCGGATTAGCAGAGCCGGTGACGTAGACGATACGGTGCCCGGTCACACGGTTTAGCCACAGGCCACCTGCAACCACCAAGATAGAAGCGACAACGACGTGGGTGTTCATCGTGATGATGGATATGCCCTGCCATACGCGGTCAGCAGCCTTGTACTGACGCGCAGCGGTGTAGACGCCCAAACCAACACCGATGACAACAGAAAGCACGGTTGCGAGGAGGAGGAGCTGGGCAGACACGAGCGCACGGTGGCCGATCTGGGCGCTGACTGGGTCTCCCAAAGGGGAGCTGCCCCAGTCCCAGTGGAACAAAATCCCACTAAACCAGTTCCACCAGCGCTCAAGGAGGGGCGTTTCTGGGTCGAGACCCAATGGCTGGAGGATATTGGAGATTTCTTCCGGGCGAAGAGGCGGGTTGCGGCCTATGTAATTCGAACGCGGATCAAGGAAGGTTGCCGCGAGAAAGTAGGCGATGTTGGTCGCGAGGAAGATAACTAGCAATGTGATGTCTATGGAGTTTTTGGTCACGGAGTCT
>NZ_KV788474.1:0-31762 GCF_001807295.1 Corynebacterium sp. HMSC06C06 | reverse complement strand
CGGCCTACTAGATCTGGCATGACACGGTGACCAGAAGAGCCGTTTTACCCTCTATCTATTGCAACTCATTGCCGCGCAGGGTAGCCTAACCTAAACAGGCCCTATTTGGCGTTATGTGCTCGCTAAGAAAAGGACATTGAGTGGTTCGCACAGGAGAGACGGCAAGAGTGGGGGTTCTCGGTTCGCATGGCGAAGTAGGCCGCCAAGTAGCCGCACTGTTGCGCGCTAGCGGACATATGGTGAACTGCGGGAATCGGTCTCACCACACATCAGATGAGCGCACCGCTATCGTTGACGCTCACGACGAGGAATCTGTCAACAAATTTTCCCGTGACCTTGATGTCGTCGTCAACTGCGCCGGACCGTCATGTCTTCTCAAGACCTCAGTAGCGTCGGCACTACCAGACTCAGTGGGCTATATAGACCCGTTCGGAGCCAACTCATTCGACAACTATCCCACCAACCGTCCGTGCGTGGTCAACGCCGGCGCTACCCCCGGTCTCAGCGGTCTATTACTACGCCACCTGGCGGGCCTAATCGACGACTGTCAATCGGTAACTCTCTGCACTGGTGGACGCGACCGGGGCGGGCTGTCGGGTCTGGTCGATGTGGTGCTAAGTACCCACAACTCCTACGGACATCCTGGGAAGATGATTGTCGACGGCGACCTCGTGGCTTACCAACCTGGGAGCATCCACGCTGAAGATCTGGAACCTTTCCCAAGCGATGACGGACTCATAGCAAGCCCGTTCGTCACCAACGAGCTACGCAAGGTGGCCCAAGATTTCTCTATTCCGCGCCTCATAGGGGTCACGGCCATACCGGACCGGGACACCCAGCAGTTACTTTTACGTGCGCTCTCACAAACCGACATATCAGACCCAACCACGCTCATGAATTTGTGCGCAGACATAGCTGCAGCGAAGACCAAACTCGATGCCGGAAAGAACCACTGGTTTGCCATCCAAGCCACTGTCCACGGCACCCTACGGGGCCGCCCTGTTCGCGTCTCAGGCAGTGTCCACGCACCGGACTCCACCTTCATCACCGCTCTTTTTGTTGCGGAAGCGACAAAAAGCGTTATCCGCGACGAACTACTAACCGGGCCGAAATGGGGCTATGAGCTGCCGGCCCCTCAAACTGTCCTCTCGTCACTGGCCTCTTACAGCGTCGACATTAAAATCGTCGGCCCTACAGCAACTACCGACGCACCTCAATGGAGTGATGACGACGATGCAGGCTTCATTTAAAAACCCCGGTATTTCGGCTCAGAACCTAGAAAGGGCCGTCGCATGAACACTGTACGCGTCGTCGTATGCGGCACAACATTTGGCCGTATATACATCAACGGGATAAAAAAGCTTGCGGATAAATTTTCGCTGGTAGCAATCCTATCTCAGGGCAGCGAACAGTCGCGCCGGCTGGCAGAGCAGCTAGGCGTACCTCTGTGTACCAAGATCGAAGATCTCCCCGCTTTTGATCTTGCCTGTGTGGTGGTCAGATCTAGCGTCGTTGGCGGTTCCGGCACGCAGCTCGCCCTAGAGTTTTTAAGCCGTGGCAAGCATGTAGTGATGGAGCACCCGATCCACAAGAAAGACTCTGTAGATTGCTACCGGATGGCAGCGAAAAATAACGTGCAGTTCAAGCTCAACACCTTCTACCGCTGGAATCCAACCATATCCCGGTACTTGGAAATCGCAACAACACTAACCAGGCAGTTCAAAATCATCCACATAGACGCCGAATGTAGCATTCACTTTCTATTCTCAACGCTCGATATCATCGGAAGGATTACCGGCGGTTTTACCCCATGGAGCTTTGATGACGACACCCAAGTTACCGGAATATTCACTACGCTCACCGGTTCGATACGCAAAACCCCGCTCTGCTTGCGCGTGGTTAATCACAACGACCCAGAAAAGCCAGACGATTTCGCTCACGTGGGGCATCGAATAACTGTTTTCACGCACGCCGGAAATCTGGTGCTCACCGAGACTGACGGAACCATCATCTGGCACCCAAACACCCCAATCCCACGAGATCAAGCTGGCTTGCTAAGCACTGCTGCCGATGATCGTTTGAGCACTCTACAGTTGCATGAGAATCTCCTTATCGAGCCGTGCGTTACCCGTGTCGCCCTCTACGACCATACCTGGCCTGCAGGCATTGCGGAGTTTCTGAACGAAGTATATGACAAGTTGGCGTGCTCCAAGAACGAAGCGCAAGAAGCCGAATACCTCCTGGCATTGTGCGCAGTCTGGGCGCGCACCGGACAATTACTGGGTCCCACATGTACCGTCCAAGCAGCTATGCATGCCGAACCACTCAGTCTCGAGAGTCTGATGTGGCCGCTGGGGGAGTCTCATACCTCCCCCATTGAGCGAAACAACCCCAACCACCGGAACACAGGAGAGATAACATGGATGTCACAGCGCTGATTAACGACCTTGAATCCCGCGGTATAGCGCTATGGGTGAACGGCGATCGACTCAACTACCGTTCACCCAAGGGTTCCTTGCGCGAGGAAGACCTCGCGGCCTTAAGGTCAAATAAGGAAAAGGTTTTGGCATGGTTGCGTGAGCGGGAGGCCGTTCCGCATGATGAGCAAGCACGGTTCGCCCCCTTCCCCATGACCGATATTCAGCGCGCATACGCAACCGGTCAGAACGAAGGCTATGATCTGGGTGGCACCGGGTGCCACAGCTACGCCGAAATACGAACGGAACGCCTTGATCGCAGCCGCCTTGAACAGGCCTGGCACGAACTCATCCAGCGCCATGACATGCTCTCTGCAGTGGTCGTTCCACCGGATTCGCTGCAGGTGGTTAAATCTCGCAGTTTGCCGGTGCTACAAGCTGTAGACCTCGCGGGCCACAACCCAGATGTCCCGGACGCCGAGTATCTTCGTCACCGCGCAAAATTGGAAAACCGTAGCTACCCGTTGGGCACCTGGCCACTGCACGAATTCCAGCTTTTGCAATTTGACGAATGCAGCATCCTACAGTTTTCGGTGGACATGATCATCGCCGACTTTGTAAGCGTGAGGGTGATGGTCGAGGAACTTCTAACTCTCTACGCAGGTAACGTTCTACCGGAACTAGAGGACACCACGTTTCGGGATATAATCACCTCCCGTAACCACCACAGCCAGAGTGCCGCTGGCTTCGCTGCACGCACCAATGCAAAAAAGTACTGGTCCGAGATCATCCCCTCGTTGTCCGGCAAACCCTTACTGCCGACGCTGACCTCAGCCGATCGCACATCCGAAATGCCGGTGCGTTTCACCCGGCGTACCTGGCGATGCTCGCCAGCAGCATGGTCAAAGCTCACCGACGCAGCAAGCACTCACGGCGTCACTCCTTCGGCGACGCTACTTACCGCCTACGCCGATGTACTGCGCCGTTGGTCCTCCACAAGTGACTTTTGCGTCAATGTCACTTCGATGAACCGAGATTCTGCCATTGCCGGAATCAACCGTATTATCGGAGACTTTACCGAGATGACCCTACATGCTTGCCATCCGCACACTGGAACCTTTAGTGAGCGCGTGCACGCAACCCAGGAGCAGCTATCCGAAGAGCTATCACACGCTGCGTATTCCGGGGTTGACGTGTTGCGCGATATAGCCCGCACTACCGGGCAGCCCGCGGTAATCCCGGTAGTATTCACCAGCGCGTTGGGTGCAGACACACCGCACAACAATGGTCCGGCCTACAACCTTGTCTCCGGCGTAAGCCGAACGCCGCAGGTATGGATTGACTGTCAGGCATTCCAGGACGGAGGCTCTTGCAACGTTAACTGGGACGTGCGAGAGGACGTCTTTGAACCGGCGTTGATCGACGACATGTGGGAGTCATTTACCGACCTACTCGATCGCCTGGTCGACGACGGTTCGGCGTGGCAGGAAACTGATTCAGTCCACTTGCCCGATAAGACGATCGCCATCCGTAACCGCATTCACAAAACCCACGTACAGCAGACCACCCGATGCCTCCACGACGGGTTTTGGGATAACGTCCAGCAGCACCCACACCAGCCAGCGCTGGTGTGTGGCGGAAAAACCTACAGCTACCAACATCTGGCTGGCTACGTCGGGGCATTACAGCATGAGCTCTCTGATGTCGGTCCCGGAGATTACATTGCCATCGTCCTAGGTAACGGAGTATGGCAAATAGCTGCCGCTGTTGCCGTGGTATCAACTGGTGCAGCCTACGTGCCGATCGATCACGAGCAACCCGCAATCCGCCAACGTTCAATGATAGAAGCGTGTCGTCCTGCCAACGTCATCACTAATTCTCATTTCTCCGAAGAAAATACCGATATCTCCAACATCAACGTCGATACTCTCAGCCCGATACAGTACAGTGGCACCATAGCCTCACCGGTTTCCCCCACCGAAACCGCCTACATCATCTTCACCTCAGGCAGCACCGGAATTCCAAAAGGTGTTGTCGTTACGCACTCGGCTGCAATGAACACCATAGATAGCGTGAACAATCTCCTCGGCCGAAATAAAAGACGCACGGTATTGGGGGTATCGAAGTTATCCTTTGACTTATCCGTGTATGACATCTTCGGTACCTTCGCAAGCGGTGGCACTTTGGTCCTGCCGTTAGACGAGGAATCGCGAAACCCCAGCAAATGGATCGATTTCCTTGTTGATAACAACGTCGATACCTGGAACTCTGTTCCTGCACTGTTCCAAATGCTTGTGCGAGAGGTAGAGGTGACCCGTCACCCGAACATCCTCAGCCTAGACCTGGTTATGCTGTCCGGAGACAGGATCCCGGGCACTCTCCCAGCGCATGCTGCACCCCACTTCCCTAATGCTGAACTCATCAGCCTCGGCGGCGCCACGGAGGGCGGAATATGGTCGATTTTCCACCCGATGACCTGTCACACAAATGAAACTAGCATACCATATGGTACCGCGTTACCCAACCAAGGAATGTGGGTGCTCGACGAGGCCTGCAATGAGTGTCCGGACTGGGTGCGAGGGCAAATCCATATTTCCGGGGAAAGCCTAGCCACCGGTTACCTCAACGATCCAACCTCCACAGCAGAGAAATTTTTCTTTTCCGAAAAGCATGGCACACGCATGTACGCTACCGGGGATATAGGAAGCTACCGCCCAGACGGCGTAATCGAGTTTCACGGCCGTCGGGACAATCAACTAAAAATCAACGGCTATCGAGTGGAAACCGGCGAGATAGAAGGAGTCCTCGAATCCAACGACTTCGTCGAACGCGCTATAGTACTCACCCAGGAAACCAGTGACCCAATTAAACTACATGCTTTCGTCACTGATGCACAGAGCGACAAAGATGAGCTCAAGGATGCTGGGCAAATCAGAAACTCGGAGCTCCGTACAATGCTTGAGCAGCGCTGGACACCTGCAGATACGAGCCTTGACACGGGAATATTTGCCACATGGATGCGGCTGGGAAACGAAGCCGCGATGGCTGCTTTGCTCGCGGCTTTCCAACAAGCCGGTGTTTTCCTCGTTGCAGGAAAATACCACACTCTTACGGAAATCACCGCGGCGATCCATCCCTCCGAAGAGTATCGCGAACTCATAACCCGTTGGCTCAATATTCTGACTGGAGAAGGCTTAGCCACTAAGGATGATGAGGGTTGGACTGTCAGCCAACAGACCCTGGACTTCTTCGTGTTCGGAGAGGCCTGGGATCAGTTCGGCAACATGGAAGCGGAAATCAATAACAGTAAGGAATTATTCAATTACCAACGGCACGCAGCTGAGGCGCTTCTTTCCCAGTTGCGCGGAGAGATCAGTCCCACCGAGGTGTTCTTCCCGGAGGGAGATACCCATAACGCCCGCACCATTTACGGCGAAAACCGCATTAGCAAGGCGATGAATGCTGCGGCCGCAGAGGCAGTGATCGGCATTGCCGAGCACCACGCTGATCATCCGGTAAGGATCCTCGAGGTCGGCGCTGGCATAGGTGCTACGACGGAAAAAATTGTTAGCCGACTCCCCGAGAACGTAATCGAATACCGCTTCACCGATATTTCGACATTCTTCCTACATAAAGCCCAAAAAATGTTCGCGCATTGTGGTGCCATGACCTATGGCCTGTTTGATATGAACTCAGACTGCACATCGCAAGATGTAGAGTTCGGCGGTTACGACATCATTTTGTGCGCCAACGTACTGCATAATTCAGTAAATATCGAGGAGTCATTCACCCGCTTAAAGCAGCTGCGCCGCCCCGGGGGCGTGATCGTCATAGTAGAGCCGATCACTGAGCTTTACGCAGCCCTTATCTCGGTGTCCATCAAGATGAATCTGGTTGATTTCACGGACCACCGTGCGGAATCACACAAGGTGTTCATCGAGGACGCGCAGTGGGATCAGGTCTTCAGGGATACCCAGATGCACCGCATCGCGGAGTACCCAAACACTAGTGACCCGTTGCGCGAATGCGGGCAACGACTCATCATCGTTGGTGCCGATGACGACGATGTCCCCACGCTCAACAGTGAAGACATTCTGGGCTACCTGCGTGCTCACCTACCGGGTTACATGGTTCCGGCTTCCGTCAATGTACTACCGGAATTGCCGTTAACCTCAAATGGCAAGGTAGACCGCAAGGCCCTAGCGCAACTCTGCTTAGAACCGGTGGGAAGCCCCAACAACCGGATCGATCCTCCACGCAACGAAACGGAAGAGCAGATAGCGACTATCTGGCGCGATGTCCTCGACACCACGGAGGTTGGGCGCAATGATGACTTCTATGCGCTTGGGGGTGACTCACTGCTCATGGCCGAAACGGTAACCCGGCTCCGCCAAGAAATACCTGGCCTACAGCAGCACACGTGGGACGCCCTTATGCGTGGCGTACTCAAGGTGCCAACCATCGCAGGCATTTCCGCGCTAGCACAGGCTGCAGGAAGTAGCTGTCAACCCGAAGCATTAAAAGCCGTTAATTCTGCTAATCATACCTCCCCTGAACTGACTGCTCTGTCTACTGTAGCCAGTGGCTCTCCAACTGGGTCTTCAAATCTGCATGTATACCGATTGCCGAAGGACGCAACGTTCTGCCGCGTGATGATCCACGCTGGCACTGGCCGCCTGAAGGACTACGAGTTCTTGATGCCCGAACTGCTTCAACGCCAGCCAGAGATTGCCCACGTTGGTTTTACCGCTGGTGACGCAGATCGATTCCTGGACTACACAACCCGTACGCTGATCAGGGATCTGGCCCAGAGCTACGCCCAGGAACTTGATGAGTTGGATATGGAATCTTATCAGTTGGTCGGCTACTGCATTGGCGGTATGTTAGCGCTGGAGACCGCGAAGGCGCTCACCGAACTCGGCCGCGACGTGCGCCAGGTAACTTGCATCAGCACCCACCAGTGCCCGCACCGGGTCACTAATGAACTACTGTGTGAGCTCGCCTATGGGTGCATTTTCAACGCTGACCTAAGTGCAATGGGGGCGAACTTCGACCTCAAAACCCTCGCAGCAGCCCTGGAGCACACCCTTGATGGCATCAACCGCAATATCAGTGACGAAGAACTGTGTACCCTTGAAGGCCCATACGCAGATATCGGGGAATTCTTCCAAAAGATGGCGGTGTTGAGTCCCAGGGCGCGCCGCAAACTCATCTACCGAAGCATCCGTGAATTCGACACAGACTCCGAGTCCACTCGCGGGATGCTGGACATCCTATACGATGTCTTCCGGCATTCGTTACTCGGAACCATCGACTACGTCCCCGATGTCTATTTCGGTGATGTAGTCGTACTGCAGCCTACCGAAGGTGTAACTGGTTTTTACCCGAGCCTAGGCGGAGACATCGATTGGCCAGCGACCGTGCTCGGCAACCTGCAGATACATGCCGTGGCCGGTTCTCATGCCACCTGCCTGCTACAGGAGAACGTACCCTCACTACTTCCGTTCTTCACGGAGAGGGAACAACGAAATGGCTAATGTGGGACACATTATCTATAAAGCAGACGACCTAGAGAACTCAATTAATTACTTCCGTTCGCGCGGCTTTGACGTTGAACCAGGACAACAGAAAAACGCTGCAAGCGCGCTTATTTATTTCTGCGAGGGTCCCTACCTGGAGATACGAGAGCGAGCCGACGTACCACCGTTTTTCCGCCAACTTTTACACCTTACTGGCAATGGAAAACTCGTCGACTCCTATGACAGATTCGCCACCATGTCACAGGGGTACTCACGGGTGGTACTGGAGGCGCAGCGCAAGGAATTTGACCACATAAAGGAGATTTTTGATTCTCATCAAACCAAGAGCCTGACAATCCCGTTCTCCCGCAAGGATCCCGCTGGCAGACGGCTCGCCTGCTGGTGTCTGTCACCCGACGACTGGGCGATCCCACTTTTCGTGACCCCCTTTGCCATTGATACCCATCGCAGCACCCCGCATCCTAACGGGATTACCCACATAACCGACATCGATTTTGCGGCCAGTGAGAAGACATTAAGCATTTGTAAGCACGTTGGTGTCGACGGCGGCCTCACCTGCCGTTCCGGCACAGGCACGATTGATTTGGAGTTTGCATGAGAGGGCGCGATATCGACCGCAACAGTGTGTTGAAGCATTACGAAGGCACCGGCCACCTGGCCCGAAAAAGCCTGTGCCAGGAACTGTTCGAATCATCCGAGATTTATTCGGACCATGTAGCTGTCATCGCTGACGACGCACACCTGACCTACGCACAACTCGAGCAATCACTTTGTGTGTTCACCGAGGAGCTACGAGAAAGCGGCCTCTCGCCAGGAGACCACGTGCTACTGCAACTGCCAAACACCGCAGCGTATGTGGTGACTCTGCTTGCGCTGATGCGCGTGGGTGCTATCCCAACCCTGCTGCTTCCCGCGCATAGAGAGGCCGAAGTTGCAGCGTTGTGTGAGTCTTTACACCCAGTTGCTTATATCGGTAGCCGCGACCATCTCGGTTTTGACACCGTAGCCATGGTAGAGGCTATGGGACCCGGCGAGCTCGGACTCAAAGAACTGTGGGCCGATAACGGACCCACGCACGACAAGGAGTCCTCGTACCGAGTTCTGCCAGGTCTCTTCACTGCCCCGATTTCTACCAAATGCTCTCCGCCTACTAAGTGGCCGGATCCACGCAGCGTTGCGCTGAATCTTTTGTCTGGCGGAACCACGAACATGCCAAAAATAATTCCCCGGGTACATGAGGCGTATGCATATAACACCCGTGCGGCGGCACAGTGCTGCGGCGTCGGGCCAGATACGGTATACTTGGCGGTTCTATCTACCTCTCATGATTTCGCCTTAGCTCAGCCCGGGATTCTGGGCACCTTGCTTTCGGGCGGCACTGTGGTTCTGTGCACCAGCGCAGCCTTCGATGAGGCGTTTCCGGCCATTGCGACCCACGGGGTCACGCTGACTGCACTAGTTCCTGCGGTAGCCCAGGTGTGGGTGGAGGCCGCAGAGTGGTTTCCCGCAGATTTCTCTTCCTTGGAGCGAATTATCATTGGCGCAGCGGCGCTTAACGACGGCTTAGGTGAGGCAATACAGGATCGTTTCGGTGTGCGTATCCACCAGGGTTATGGCATGGGTGAAGGCATCACTACGTTCACGCGTATTGATGACCCTCCAGCGGTGATTCTTGGCACGCAAGGTCGTCCCATCTCTGATGCTGACGAGTTGGTAATCGATGGCCCGGGAGGCGAGCCGGGAGAGATACTAGAAAAGGGCCCTTATACTTTCTTCGGCTACGAAGGAAACCGCGATACCCCGGACTGTTTCACCGAGGATGGTTTCTTCCGCACCGGTGACCGTGGCTACCTTACCGAGGACGGCAACCTGGTGCTGTGCGGGCGCGTGGTTGAACAGATCAATCGCCTGGGCGAAAACGTCTCCCCTTCTGAGGTCGAGACACTCTTGTCTGGAACTCCAGGCATTAGTGCTGCAGCCGTCTTCCCAATGCCAGATAGAGCACTGGGAGAGCGCACCGTTGCAGCCATCGTCGCCCAACCAGGCGTTAACCGCTCCGCCATTCTGGATGATTTCCTCACCCGAGGCGTAGCCCGATACAAGGTGCCGGACCAGGTGATCACTGTCGACGAAATTCCACTGATCAACATCGGCAAGGTCGACAAGAAAAAGCTGCGTGCTCTCGCGGCAGCGCAATTTACTGACCGTGAATCCGAACAAAGCTGAGAGGACAAGACCATGATCAAAGAGGAACAAATTCGCGAAGAACTCCTCGCCTCGCTCCACCAGATCCTCGGCGAAGATGCCGAAATCGGCATCGACGACAACCTGCTCTCCCACGGCCTGGAGTCACTTCCAACAGTCCGTCTGCTCGCTGATTGGATGAAACAGGGACACCGCGTCTCCTTTGGAGATTTCATGCGCGCCCCAACGGTAAGGCAGTGGGCGAAGATGCTTGTAGAATCCACACCAAACCACAGCACTGACGCCATTGAGTCCCCCAAAGATGGGTTTGCCGCTCCCATCGACGATTCCGTACCCTTTGACCTCACAGATGTCCAATACGCCTATTGGATTGGCCGCAATTCCTCGCAGCAACTGGGCGGGGTGGGCACCCACGGCTACGTAGAGGTCGAATCCCGCAGTATCAATATCGACCGATTGCAACAAAGCTGGCTGACGCTGCTACGTTCCCACCCGATGTTGCGCGCCTGCTACACCGAAGATGGCAAGCAATATGTGCTGCCAGAGCCGCCCCACCCCACCATCCTCGTTCATGACCTCACCAAGATGGACGAGTCCACGCGCGAAGAAGCTCTGCTATCCACGCGCGAACGCCTTTCGCACCGACTGTTGGACATAGCTACCGGCCATGTGGTATCTTTAGAAGTCAGCCTCCTCCCTCAGGATGTAGCAGTTATTCACTTCGATATCGACCTGCTTGTGTGCGATGTGCAGAGTTTCCAAATTATCTTGCACGACCTCGCCCACCATTACGCCACCGGTGAAGCCCCCGACGCCGACCCGTCGTGGAGTTTCGCTCGCTACCTCGCTGGACACGCTCGCGAAGGCGTCGCCGATATCGACCGTGACCAGGCATACTGGCGCAATCGCCTCTCCGAGTTGCCGGGTGCCCCAACCTTGCCGATGAGCCACGGCACCAACGAGGAACAAGCACACCGGTTTGTACGCCGCAGTCGATCATTCGATTCGGCAACTTGGTCGCGCTTGCGTGAGGTGTGTGAACACCACGCTACTACCCCAGCAATGGTGTTGCTGACCGCCTACGCCCGCACCATCGGCCAATGGAGCGAGAATAAAAAATTCCTCATGGCCGTACCTCTGTTCAACCGCGGTTCAGACACAGCGATAAAGAATGTCGTCGCAGACTTTACCGCCCTGACACTCACCAGTATCGATCAGTCCACACGCCGCACTTTCAGCGAGGACCTCAAGGATATACAGGCCTCTTTCTATGAGGATTCGTCACATTCACAGTATTCGGCGGTGCGGGTGCTGCGAGACCTACGTGCTTCCAGAGGTGAGCAAGTTTTGGCTCCCGTGGTGTTCTCCTGCAACCTGGGAGACCCACTGGTTGGCCAAGAGTTTATAGATACCTTCGGAGAGATTAGCTACATGATCTCCCAGACCCCCCAGGTGTGGATTGACCTCCAAGTCTTCACCACCGTCAACGGCTTCCTAATCGTCTGCGACGCAGTTGAACAGTTGTTCCCCGAGAAGATGCTGGACGATCTCTTCGCCACCCTAGTGATGGAGATTGACAAGGCAATCACCGACGATCTCTCGCATTCAGACCCGGTAGAGAGCCCAGGAGCGCAGGCCCGTCGAGCGTCACGTGCCGAAGTTGCCTCTTGGCGGCTGCCTGACACCACCCTTGTCGATGAGGTGATTGCCGCTGCACGGTGCCACCCCCAGGCCACGGCCATTCGCAGTGCAAGCGGCGACGTTATTACCTACCAAGATTTGGAAGAGCAAGCCACCACCATCGCCTCTGCTTTGGTGAATTCCGGGGTTGGGCGAGGCGCTTTGATTGCAGTGATGGTGGAGCGTGGTCCTCGCCAGATTATTGGTGCGCTAGCCGCGATGATGGCGGGCGGAGCATATGTACCGGTGAGTCTACAGCAACCGGAATCTCGTATTGCCGCTCTCTTGGGGGCAAGCCAAGTAACGCATCTGATTACTGACCGACCCGATAAGGTTCTGAGCGAAACTGCAGTTCAGGTAGTAGATTTCACGAGCGCTACCGGCACAGCCAATCTTCCGCAGCTGCATCCACAAGACCCAGCCTATGTAATCTACACCTCTGGGACCACTGGAACACCAAAAGGAGTCGAGATTTGCCACGGTGCTGCATGGAACACCATTAGCGAGATCAACCGTCGCCTGGGCGTTGGTCCGACAGACCGCCTACTAAGCGTATCTTCCTTTGATTTCGATCTCTCGGTGTACGACGCCTTCGGGCTCCTTTCTGCTGGCGGCGAACTGGTAACCATCCCAGATGATGCGCGCCGCGACGCCAAGAAGTGGGTATCGCTGGTGGATAGTTTAGGCATAACTATCTGGAATTCGGTGCCTACTTTGTTTGAGATGCTTTTATCTGCGGCTGATCGGACACCGGGCAAGCTCAGCAGCATACGCCATGTTCTGCTATCTGGCGACTGGATTGATACCAGCCTGCCTGAGCGCATGCGCACGGTTACCCCGCAGGCACACCTATTAGCTATGGGCGGTGCGACGGAGGCATCTATCTGGTCCAATGGTCTCGACCTCGATGTAGTGTCACCCGAGTGGACCTCAATTCCCTATGGTCGGCCGCTTGCCAAACAGATGTACCGGGTGGTGTCCAGCAATGGCCAGGACTGTCCCGATTATTCTGTGGGGGAGCTGTGGATTGGCGGCCTGGGCGTAGCTACACAATATGTCGGCGACCCCGGACTCACCGAAACTAAGTTCGTAATCTCGGAGGACTCACGTTGGTACCGCACAGGCGATATGGGCCGGTTCTGGGCCGATGGGACGATCGAGTTTTTAGGCCGCTCGGATAACCAAGTCAAAGTTCGTGGCCACCGCATCGAACTCGGCGAGATCGAGTCCGCGTGTGAAGCGTTGCTGCCAATAGAGCGTGCCGTGTGTATCACGCACCAAGGTGCATCATCGTCACCATCTTTGGTTACGTTTGCTCAGTTCACACCGTCACATGTTGCCCGAACTACTCCGGAGCAGTTTGCGACGTCATTGCGCGCCAAAGTCAACGACGTGCTGACCGAGGGCGACATCCGCACGTCCGTCGAGCACGATGAGCATTTACAGACCGCATATGCCTTCTCAGTGATGCGACGCTGGGAGGAGCAACTCACCGGCGTGGGGACCCCAAACCACCTCCGCGAACACCGTAATCGCTGGCAGACATGGCTAGGCAAAGCAGATGAACACCCGGCTACCGCAGACTTGCTTCTAGACGACGAGTCGTTCGGCGCGTTAGAGCGTTTTGTCACCCCCTTCGAGCAAGCCTTCGTAATGGCGGAGAAGCAGCGCAGTATCGCTGAGTTCATCCAAAGCCCAGATTCGATGTCGGTGGAGCAATTCCTCGCAACCCGTCCGTTGGGTCGGTTGGTTCACCGGGTCCTCGGCGCGGTTGTGCGTGAATGCAGTACCCACTCAACCAGCGAGCTCAAGATTCTTGAGATCGGGTCACGCCGGCCCGAGGCCTCTGCGGACTACGCGGCTATCGCGGGGACGAGCGCATACGTGCTCGCTGATCCCTATCGTCATCACCTCGAACATGCCGGACAACGTGTTGGTAACACCTTCACGTACCGCCAGCTCGGAGTCACTAGCACGCCCCAACCGACTCCTGGGGAGGCAGTGACGAAGGCGGACTTGGTGCTGTGCAACCAGACGCTGCACCAGAGCGAGGACATCGAGAAAACGCTCTGTGAGGCCTGGGGCCTCAGCGCCCCTGGAGCAACGATGGTGGTGGTAGAGCCCACTGCCCCCTCCCCGATGTCCGATATCACCGCCGCATTTATTGCCAACAATACCACGGACGCTCGGGCCGAAACCGGTACAGTACTACTCAGCGCCCGCAGCTGGAAAGAAATCCTGCAGCGCACTGGGTGGAAACCTGTAGAGCATGTAGAGATCACTAAAACGACGGCGCTTATCATCGCCGAACGCGCTAGTTCCAACGAATCGGTCACACTATGCGATTCTGACTATGCCAAGGCTACAAACCTACTGGCCACCCGCCTTCCGGAGTACATGCTACCGAAACGCATCCTGGAGCTAGCGAAGTTTCCACTCACCAGCAACGGCAAGATTGACCGCAAAGCGCTCACAGCATTAGTGCCGGAATACTTCGACAACGAGCCCGCTGTCACCGAACTTCCGCACACCGCCACCGAGAAACGGCTCATCGATATCTGGGATGAGCTGCTGCACACCAGCTCCAACGTGAACTCAGACTACTTTCGCTTGGGTGGTGATTCTCTCACAGCAACACGCCTGCGCCGTACCATCGAACAGTGTTTTGGCGTGGAATTTCCGTTAGAGAATATCTTTGACGTTCCGTTGCTGCGCGACATGGCCGCCCGAATTGACCAGATAGCCGAAGTCCCCCACCAGCAATCGGATCTTCCCAAGATTGTTCACGGGTCTGAACAGTACGCTCCGTTCCCGCTGACTGAGGTGCAGCAGTCCTATCTCATCGGCAGCTCTGGAGCCATCGAACTCGGCGACGTTTCCAGCCACTGTTACTTTGAAATGTCCACTGCCTGCCTAGACTCGGAGCGAGTGGAAGACGCGTTCAATGCCCTGATTAAACGCCATCCCATGCTGCGCACCGTCGTGTGTGAGGACGGATTGAGTCAGCGTGTGTTGCCCGAAGTACCACGCTACCGCATTGCCCTCATTCGCTCCGGCAACGCCGACAATGAGGATACTCTCGATGAAATCCGAGAGGAAATGTCCCGCCAGAAGTTTGATCCCACTCAGTGGCCATGTTTTGACGTGCGCTACGTAGCCGAGCCCGACGCGGGTCGACTGCTTTTAAGTTTCGATAACTTGTTTATCGACGGCTGGAGCATGTTCCACATTTTCCGTGAGTGGAAGCAGGCCTACGACCACGGCGTAGACAGTCTCGATCCGGCAATCCCCTATTCATTTAAAGACTATGTCGAAGCCACGATTGAACTGTCACACAGCGACATCCATAAGCGTGACCAAGCCTATTGGGAATCGGCAGTGGATACTATTTATCCTGCACCGCAGTTGCCGGTGACCGACACAAACGGCGCTAATACCTCGCAGTTTTGCCGCCACCACGCCCTGGTGGACGCTGCGAAGTGGCGCCGGATTAAGCAACGGGTACGTGAGGAGGGGATGACCGAAGCCGTATTCCTAGCCGAGGTATACGCCGAAGTCCTAGCGAGGTACAGCGATGAGCCGCGACTTAGCATCAACCTGACCCGGTTCGACCGCACTCGGTTCGCCCCCGAGGTTGACCACATAGTTGGCGACTTCACCAGCCTATCTATTCTCAGCGTGGATACCCAGTGTGCACCATCGTTCCGGGACCGCGCTGCAGCGCTACACAGGCGCATGTTCAGCAATCTCGATCACGGCAGTGTCTCCGGCGTGTCGGTGCAGCGAATGCTTACTAAGCAACGCGGTGCTCGGGTAACCATGCCGGTGGTCTTCACGTGTGGCCTGGGCGTCGTGGAGCACCCCGAGTCAGATCAGAGTCCTTACCTGGGCGTAATCGATCATGGCCTATCGCAGACGCCACAGGTATGGATGGACCTCCAGGTCTATGAACACGATGGTGGCCTGATGCTGAATATGGACGCGGTCGAGGCGATCTTCCCCGACGACATGGTGGCGGAGCTTTTCACCAGCCTTACAGCCACTCTCTCGCACCTCGCAGAGTCCCCTGAACTCTGGAACGCGCCCACCAGTACCATAGCTCCGACGACCAACGCGCCCACCGCAGATCGAATCAACGACACAGACCGGGAACTCCCCGGAGCGGATAAGAGCCTACTGGGGCTGTATCAGAAGGGACTTGCCGAGCATGGTGACAACCTCGCGGTGATAGACGCCACCACGCAATGGACATACGAGCAACTCAATGAGCAGTCGGATAAGTGGGCCCAGCTTATTGCTGCAACTGACCCGGCGCCTGGTGATCTCGTTGGCATCATGATGGAAAAGTCCGCACAACAGATCGCAGCGGTACTAGGCGCAATGAAGGCCGGATGCGCCTACTTGCCGCTGAGCGTGGACCAACCGGTGGGGCGTAACACTTCCATCATCAACGATGCGGGTGCATCCATTGTTGCGATGGACCATCCGGACGATGATTTCGCTGCGTTAGCCGAGCACTGCACAGTCATCACTCTGGCTGATGTCGCCCGGCATCGGCCAGGTGACCAGGCCTTAAGCGAATCGAGTCCGACACCCAGCTCGCTTGCGTACGTCATCTACACGTCTGGTACGACGGGCACTCCCAAAGGAGTAGCCATCACCCACGAGTCGGCGGTCAATACGATTGTCGATGTCAACGAACGCCTCGGGGTGACTCCGACCGACCGGATACTGGGGATTTCAGAGCTAAACTTCGATCTATCGGTATACGACATCTTCGGGATGTTCGCGCGGGGTGCTACCTTGGTGTTGCCATCTCCAGCAGACAAACGTGATCCGCAGTGCTGGGCAGATGCCGTAACTACGCACTCGGTGACGCTGTGGAACTCTGTGCCAGCACTTTTTTCGATGTACGTGGAACACCTCCGCGAACGGAGCCTCATTGGTTCCTCCGTACGGTCGGCACTACTCAGCGGAGATTGGATACCTGTAAATATCGCTTACCAGGTCAGCACCCTCTTCCGGGACTGCACAGTTTTCGCTGCTGGGGGTGCTACCGAGGCATCGATATGGTCAAACTGGTACGAGGTAGGCGTCGATGATGCCTCGCGTACCAGCATTCCCTATGGAACGCCGCTGGCAAATCAGCGAATGTACATCCTCGATGAGGCCCTGAACCCCCGACCCACGCATGTGCCGGGAGACCTTTACATTGCCGGACGTGGCCTGGCCATGGGGTACTGGAAGGACCCAGAGAAGACCGCAGCATCATTCATCACCCACCCCCGCACCGGCGAACGAATGTACCGCACGGGCGACAAGGCCCTCTACAATCACCTTGGTCACATCATCTTCCTGGGGCGCGAGGACGGTCAGGTTAAGGTCAACGGCTACCGCATCGAACTCGGTGAGATCGAGTCAACAGCACGAAAATTCAACGAACTCCGCGATTGCGTCGCTGTCAACGACCATGGCATTGTTCTCTACGTTGTTACGCATGAGGGCTTTAACATGGCAGCACTCAATAACCACCTCGCCGAGTCTCTCCCTGCCTATATGCGTCCACGCGTGATATCACGCATTGATGGGCTACCACGGTCTTGGAACGGCAAGATTGATCGCAAGAGTTTAGAAGGAAAAACCTTTGAACAACCACAAACAAGGGAACGCTCTCGTAATCACCGAGATTCGGGTATCATTACCATCTTGCAAGAACTCCTCGGGCCCAAGGAGATCAGCATCGACGATGACTTCTTCACCATCGGTGCCGACTCGCTCACGGCCGTGCGGCTTACTAACTCGATTCGTCGAGAAATGTCAGTAGAGATCTCCATACGTGACGTATTCAACCATCCAACGGTCCGAGAATTGTCCGACCTGATCGCCAACATCGTCGGCAGCGACGTAGAAGAAGGCGAAATTTAGAGTTCATGCCACACCTGTTTCACTCACCTGACAAGCCACTTGCCCCCAACCCAGTGCTACGCACAAGCAGCCTAATCTGAAAGGAAACATCATGCCCAGTACTCCCCACACCACCCCGAAAGATGCAAAAGCAGGACGGCTGAACATCACCGACCTGATGAACATCGGCATCTTCTTCGTCATCAACTTGGTAGCCGGCGTGGTCATCGCCTTCATCGGCATCACCCCCATCACCTACGTGATGATCACCAGCGTTCAGGCCCTCATCCTGGGCATCCCGATGATGCTGTTCTTGGCCAAGGTGCACAAGCCCGGCATGGTCTTCATATTCCTTCTTCTCAGCGGCCTCGCCAGCCTGCTGCTTGGTTTAGGCATATGGCCACTGCTGCTCAGCTTGGTCATGGCCGTGTTTGCCGAGTTAATTTTGCGCGCCGGCAAGTATACGAGCGCAATACACAGTGTGATCGCCTATGCCTTTATAGCAGTGTCACCCACCGCATCATATATTCCGCTTTTCTTCACCACTCGGCGCTACATAGAGAGCAGCGGCATGCAGACCAAATATGGTGCTAGTTTCGCGGATGGCCTCACCTCTATTGGCCAGATGACTTGGCTATTCCTCATCATTGTGATAGTAACCTTCGTCTGCGGGATCCTCGGCGGGATCCTCGGCCGGCGCATCTTCACCAAGCACTTCCAGCGAGCAGGAATCGCCTGATGTCGCCCACTTTGCCCGGATCAGGCACGCACACAGCGGGACTCCATCTGGACCCACGCACCACGGTGCTGGTCATCCTCGTGGTGTCCTCGGTGCTCATCTCACCGGCCGGGTCCAGTGGGGCGCTGGGCAGCACCGCCCGGTGGATGCTCATTGCCGTTCCCGGGGCACTTTTCCTCGCCTCCGGCATGGTGGCCGCTGCACTGCGATACGCACTCACCTTCGCGGTGCTCGCCGGCTTTCCTGCGGTGGTGGTACAGGCCCTGCCCGAGCGCCACATCATCGTGGACGTGTGCGCTACGTGGTTCGCAGGGCTTTCGCTCATCCTCCCTGGCATCACGTGCTGCTGGTACCTACTACGCACCGTCTCGGCCAGCGAATTCATGGCCGCGATGCAGCGCATGCGGAGCCCCGACGCCCTGACCATCCCCACGTCCATCATGTTCCGGTTCTTCCCGACGATTCTCGAGGAATACCGCGATATCCGCACCGCCATGCAGATGCGTGGCATCTCGGGCCTGCGCAACCCGATCGCTATGCTCGAATACCGCTTTGTGCCACTGTTGGCGTCCGTTGTGAGCATCGGCAACGAGCTGGCTATGTCTGCAGTGACCCGCGGATTGGGCTCGCCTCGCCGACGAACCACGCTGTGCGAGATAGGCTTCCGCGTAGGCGACGCAATAGTCATAAGCGTGCTCGTCGTGTCCCTGATCCTACTACTGGTAAATATAGTGATGCTGCCGTGATAAAGCTGCACGATGTGTCACTATCCTATGGTCAAAACACAGCGGAGCCGGTGCTGCACCACGTAAATCTCACCGTGGCGAAGGGCGAACTAGTTCTAGTGTGTGGCGAATCAGGCTGCGGTAAGTCCAGCCTGCTACGCCTGATAAACGGCGTGGCGCACACGTTCTGCGACGCCCAGATTTCGGGGGAGGTGCTGCTGGACGACGAAGACATCACTCATGCCCACCCACACGACATCGCCGAACGCGTAGGCTCAGTGTTCCAAAACCCCAAGTCGCAATTTTTCACGCTGGAAGTAGCCAGCGAACTCGCCTTTGGCTGCGAAAACCTCGGCGTGGCGCCCAACGAGATTCGACAGCGTATTGGGGAACTTTCCGCAGATTTCGGCATGGTTCATCTCCTCGACCGGCACCTGTTCACACTTTCCGGCGGCCAGAAACAAAAAATAGCATGCGCTTCAGTGGCCGCGATGCACCCACAGGTACTACTACTAGACGAACCATCATCAAATCTCGACCTCGCCGCCGTCGATGAGCTGCGCCGCATCGTCGCGCAGTGGAAGACACAGGGCCGCACCGTCCTGATCGCTGAGCATCGGCTTTCCTACCTAGTTGACATCGTGGACCGAGTGCTGGTTATGCAGGACGGGCAGATCGCTCATGATCTCAGCGGCTCGGAGTTTCGCACCCTAGACAAGGCCGAACTGTACCGCATGGGCTTGCGCTCAGCGCAGCAGGTCCCCGAGGTGACCCGCGAGCCACGCCCTTCAAGTGGCACGATGGTGCTCAAAAAGCTACAGTTCACCTACCCCAAGGCTACAGAGCCATCCCTGAGCATCAGCCACACGGAGTTGCCGCAAGGGCAAGTCATCGGCGTGGTAGGACGCAACGGGGCCGGAAAATCTACCTTTGTGCGCGTTCTGACTGGCCTGGAATCTAAGGCCACCGGCGTGGTGGACATCAATAACCGCTCGCTCTCGGGTCCCCGGCAGCGCCTGCGCCAGTCCTATTTAGTAATGCAGGACGTAAACCACCAGCTTTTCGGGGAGAGCGTGGAGTCCGACGTAATCATCGGCACCAGTGGACCGGATGGGAAAAACGAAGCGCGCCTTACCGAGGTGCTTGGTGCACTTGATCTCGCGGACAAGCGGGCCCGGCACCCGATGTCGCTTTCGGGCGGCGAACGCCAGCGCGTGGCCATCGCCTCAGCAGTCCTAAGTGAGCGCGAGGTAATCGTCTTCGATGAACCCACCAGCGGGCTGGACCTGTGCCGCATGCACCGGGTGGCCCACCTGCTAGACGCCCTAGCCCGGCAGGGCAAGACCGTTTTGGTAGTAACCCATGACATGGAGCTGGTGGCGCGGTGCTGCGATCTTCTCCTGCGCGTGGAAAAAGGCCGCCTTACCGCCTGCGAACCGTGCGATGATCTCGCACTGGCGCGCACGGTGCGGTATCTACGCGGCCGCGACAGCTAGTCCCTACAGCTTCCAGCTGGTGGCGTCGCTCTTTTCACCCCAGAAGCTGCGGTAGCGTGGGGAACTCTCCATGAGTTCCTCGTGGTTGCCGATAGACTCCACGGTGCCGGAGGGACTCATCATCACAATCTGGTCCGCGTCGCGGATGGTGTGCAGCCGGTGCGCAATGACGACGATGGTGCGCTCGGCAGAAAGCGTTTTCATACCGCGCATCACAAGGTGCTCATTCTGCACGTCTAGAGAGCTAGTCGCCTCATCAAGCAGCACGATCCGCGCGTCCTTCAGTAGCGCACGAGCGATGGAGACACGCTGACGCTCACCACCGGAGAGATTCTGCCCGCCCTCGCTAATCAGGGTGTCAAACCCCTGCGGCAGCTGCCGGGCAATCTCGGTGACACCGGCCAACTCCGCTGCGCGGAGCACCTCCTCCCGCGTTGCATTGTGGCAGCCCAGGCGGATGTTTTCATACAGTGTGTCCTCGAAGAGGTACACGTATTGGAACACCATAGCCAGCGAATCCAACACCGCCCGGGAGCCAAGATCGCGAATATCCACACCACCGATACGGATGGTCCCCTGGTCAACGTCATAGAAGCGTGCCGCAAGTTTTAGCAAGGTGCTCTTGCCGCAGCCGCTGGGACCCACCAACGCAGTAGTAGTTCCGGGCGCCACGCGGAAACTCACGTCGCGGACCACTGGGGTGTTGGGTTCGTAGCCAAAGCCCACCCCATCGAACTCGATGCCATAGTCGCGTGGCGCCGCCGGAACCGCAGGCTCCGGCAACACCCGCGCATCGAGGATCTTTTGGATCTCATCTAAGGTATTGCGCGCGGATTCCAAGCCCTCGCCGTAGGGTATGCCCGACATAGCAACGCGAGCCAGGATGAACACCAACACAATGACGCCAATGTAGGTGCCTGCTTCTAGCCAGTGGTTGAGAAGTAGCACGGTGGCCAGGGCATCAATGACCACGGTACCGACCATGATGATTAAAGCCAGACGACCCATGATCATCTCACCTGTCTTCTGGGTGTGCTGCTGGGCGCTAAGCTGCTCTCGAATCGAGGCGCGCACGGCGCGCTCCCCCAGCGAATCCGGCCCAGCCATGCGCAGCACCGGCTGCACCTGGGCGAACTCCAGCACCTCCGCGGCGCCGTGCTCGTTGCGCTCGCCCTTCTGGCGCTCTGCCACGCGGTACTGCCGCATTAGGCGGTTATAGGCGAACCACACCACGGCAGCCACTGCAACGGTAACCAGCCCCAGCCGCCAGTCCACGGCGATGAGAAACACGCAAGCCAAACCGGCCGAGGCAGCACCGTGCAGCATGGGCCGCAGCATCATTGCCGGCGCGTTAGCGGCAAACAGCGCACCGCTGGTAGCTACAACACCGATCTGGCCGGCGCGATCTTCTTCAAAATAGCCCAGGGGTAGCTGTGCCGTGCGATCGGCGATAAGCCGGTGGATGCGCAGCACGTAATCATGCCCCAGGTCCTGGGCAATAACCTCAGTGGGCCAGTCTGCGGCGGCGTAGACGAGGACGGAGATAATGATCCAGGGCAACCATGCTGCGGCCTGCGCGGGATCTTCGCTAAACAGCGTGTCCAAAAACAGTGCAATGAGGATAAGGCCAATGGCCAACGCCACCGCGGAAATCCCAATTAGCGTAAGGACCAGCACCAGACGGCGACGATCAGCCGGACTGCCCAGTGAATAGAGCGTGCGGATCATTATTTTTCCTCCCCTTGGATGCCCGCCTGCGCGGTTTGGTAGCGTGCCCACATCGTGGCGTAGCCCTTGCCTGCCGCCACTAACTCTTCGTGAGTGCCTGCTTCGGTGACCTCACCGTTTTCCAGCATGAGGATCCGGTCAGCGCCGGTGATCGTGTGGAGCCGGTGTGCGATAACTACTAGCGTGCGCCCGGCCACCAGCTCGGTAATGGCCCGCTGGATCGCGGCCTCGGAGTCCGGATCCGCAAAAGCGGTGGCCTCATCCAACACGAGGATCGGCGCGTCGAGCAAGATGGACCGGGCAATAGCCAGCCGCTGCTGCTCGCCACCGGAAAGCTGCGCGTCCTCTCCCACCACCGAGTCGTAGCCGCGCGGCAGATGGGTAATGCGCTCATGAATCTGGGCGGCGCGGGCGGCGCGAACCACGTCTGCGTCGGTGGCCTCCGGGTGAGCGAGGCGAATGTTATCCCGCACGCTCATCCGCATAAGGTAAGGGTCCTGGAAGACGAACCCTACCCTACGGTAGAGCTGGTCAGATCGGAGATCAGTACTAGGGACGCCACCAATGCGCACCGACCCCTCCGTGGGGTCTAATAGCCGGGGGATGAGCGCGGCTAACGTGGACTTCCCCGAGCCGGAAGGTCCCACCACCGCAGTGATGCTGCCGGCGGTAAGTTTTTGGTTAATGCCGGAAAGCACCGGGGTGTCCGGCACGTAGGAGAAGCTTAAATCTTTCAACTCAATTCCGGCGTTTGCAGGCTCCCTGCCGCCAGCAGCGGGCGGCAATACCGGGATGTTGAAGAACTCGGTGAGATCCGCCGCGGCAGCCTTCGCCTCCGAAAACATGATGTTAGTGCGCGAAAGCATAAGCAGAGGCGCGGCGATGTTGTTGATGAACAAAAACGCTGCCAGCACATCGGCCACTGGTACGCCCGCAGACGTGATGAGCCACGGGCTGGCCGCGGCTACCACCAGCAGGCCAAACCCGGTGGAGGTGAAGATCTTCATCAAAGCGGTGGGGTGTACGGTGGCGTGCAACCACTCGCGATAGAACCCACCAAAACTCCGGGAACGACTAAGGAAAATGCTCTCGTCGTAGCCTTCCGGAACAAACACCTTGATAACCGGGATGCCGCGCACCAACTCTACGACGGCGGCGTCTAGCTGCTTCTGGCTGGACTTAAATTTCTCCGCCTTTTCTTGAAACTCGCGCATCATAAACGGCATGGTGGCCACTGCCAACAGCAGTGGTACCAGGCCCAGCAGGCCTATCCGCCAGTCCACCACGAACATGTATCCCAGGCTCAATAGCGGTACGAGTACACCGGCCGAATAATCGTGCGGCGCGTGGGCGATGAGCTGGTGGATCTTGGTGACGTCGTCTTCGATGTAGGTTTTCACAGTCCCCGAAGGTGTCCGCGTAAACCAAGACAGCGGGAGCCTACCCAGCTTGGTAATCTGCTGCTGGCGTAAGTGCTCGCCCAAAAGGCCGTCGGCCTGGTGGCTTACCTGGAGGCTCTTCACGGTTGCCTGTCCATGTAGGACGGTGGCCACCATGAGCGCCGCGACTAGCAGCCACAGCTTTGACGCATCTATCGGCTCTCCCTGGAAGGACAGCATTACGGTGCGCACCAGCTCAACCAGCACGATTACCGGCACCAGCGACAAAACCGCCGCCAGCACCGCCAATAGCAGCGACACCGTGATCTGCCGGTGGGCAGGTTGAGATATTTGCCTAAAGGTAATGGGTGGTTTTTGTTCGGTCATCGGGGCCTCTTTACTTAACAGTCACAATCACGCATTGTTCCGCGCTAACCAGGCAGTGTTCCCAGTAATTCCCGCTAGAAAACCGGCAAGCAGGTCGAGGAACTCGGTTCCAGTATCGAGCGGGAAGAAATGCCCACCCGGCAGGACCTTCAGTTCAAAACTACCGCTGGTAAAATTTTCCCACCGGGAAAGCATCTCTGGGCTGACAGCTGGGTCGCTATCCCCCGCCAATGCCAGCACAGGAGAGCGAAGCACCGTGGTTGCATGGTGAAAGCCCTCGTGTAACACATAATCGCGACGAATGTCAGCGAGCAGCAGCTTCATCACATCATCATTGGCAAGGATCTCAGGTGGTGTGCCACCTACCTTCTCAAACTCCCTGCGCAGCGCACCGAACCCCATTGACGAGTGGTATTCCCCAGGCACGGTTTCTCCGGGCGCCTGCCGTGCGGCCACCACCACGGCTTCCGGTATAGTGGGCCGATGCATCTGCTGCAGGCAGGCAGCAACCTGGTAGGCCAGCGCTGCCCCCATGGAGTGGCCGTACAACGCAATCGGCGCGCCCGCCGCCAGATCTACTATCTCGGTTGCGCACATATCGGCGAGCTTGTCAAAGTCGCTTACCCATTTCTCTCGGCGACGGGTTGCCTTTCCGGGAAGCTCCACCGGCACCACGTCAATGCTTGGGTTGACCCCCACCCATCCACGATAGACGGAAGCGCTGCCTCCTGCGTGATGGAAGCAAAACAAGAGGGTTCCAGTGCGATGTCCGGCCACAAACGGAAAGACTCCCTCGCAGCTGATTTCTGTCATTTTTCGCCTTTCGCTAGGTCGGACTGATTAAGCACGATTTCTACTGCTGCGACGGTACCCGGGTCTGTGGCAAGCAACTCGGGCATCCTGCGGGCTGCGGAGTCGTATGCTCCACTTACCAAATCGGCAATTCCGGCGGCCAGGGACTGGGCACTCAGTTCGCCTCGCTGGGCGTCAATATAGTTCGGCCCGGCACCGTTTCGACAAACTGCGTTGGCATGGAAGTGTTGGTCACCACCGAATGCAACCGCAAGGCACGGCTTGCCGGCGCGCAGGATCGCCCCGGTGGTGCCCAGTGAGCCGTGGCAGATGCCTGCACGGCACCACGGAAGCACAGTCGCGAACGGGACCCGGGCGACGGTGAGGATTCCTTCTCTCACACCAGGCTCATGATCGGGATCGACGATTATCGCCCGCAGACCATGCTCGATGCACGCGTCTCGAGTCCATCGTTGAAGGTCATAAACGCGATCTGAGACCATACTCCCAAAGCTTGCCAGAACCGGGGCCGAGCCGGCAGCCACAAACTCCTCGACTGCTGGGTCTAGGGCGAGTTCACTGTGGTGCGGGTCAAGCCACTCGCCAGTGACGTGAATGTGGTTTTTCCATTCCGGCGCCGGCGGACTCAACGCGGGACTGAATTGGTAGATCGTGGTTGGTGGAGAGGAGAGCGCTCGCTGACGCAGCCCCAACCTACGGCGCCATGCCGCTATCACTGGGCGCATCGCCCAAGCCATCAGAGTATTGGACATCCAGTGGGTGACCAGAGCTCCGACAGAGCCGTCCAGTTTTCGCGGATCCACGAGGCTGTAACGGAGGCAGGGTTCGGTAGGGAAAACCTGCACCCGAACGCTGGGGACTCCGCGTGCAGCCCCTAACAACCGAGCAACTTCACTGAATTGGGTGTACATGACCACGTCAACGCCATCCATGGCATGCTCTAACACATCGAAAACGTGGGCGTCAGATATCATCTCACGGATACCTAAGACAGTGTCCATCATGCCTTTACTATCGCCCAAAAGGCGCTTCATTAACGCCCGGTAATCACCGGGTAACTCGATGTAGTCCACCCCGTTTGCACGAAAACTCCCGCCGAATTCGCTAAACCCAGCCAAAACAAACTGGTGGCCACGATCTCGAAGTGCGACACCAAGGTGCGCAAATGGCAGCATATCACCCTCAGAACCCAGGACGACCGCGAGAACTTTCACAGCCGTCTCAATCCGTAATCCAACTAGGCCACTCAGGAACCCAAGACTCCCCCATGAGCTTATCTTCCGGGCCAATATCACGAATGACTCGGCACGGATTACCGGCTGCGAGTACCATGGGCGGAATATCTCTTGTCACAACACTGCCAGCACCAATTACTGCACCATGCCCAATCGTGACACCCGCAGTTACCGTGCAATTGCCACCAAGCCACACATGGTCTTGTATGGTGATCGCACCCCCGGTACACACCATGTATTGCCGCTCTACGGGGTCTAAGGCGTGATTGCCAGCAAAGAAGGAACACCATGGACCAACCATGACCTCATTGCCAAATGTCACCGGGGCCATATCAAGTACCGTCGTTCCTCGATTGAAGGTCACGCCATCTCCGACCTTGATTTTCGAGCCATATTGGACATGAAATGGCAGGAAAACCATTAAGCGCTCCCCCAGTTCACCAAGCAGGTCTGCCATCACTGCCTGCTTCTCCGCTGTTTGAAGTGGACGAAGCTGGTTGAGATCGTGACACTTCTCCGCCGCCTCCATCATCTCGTAATAGAGATCCGGGTCCTCAATAGGGCGGAAGGGCTGACCGCAGAGAATCTTATCTTCGATTTGCTCTCGAGAATCCATGGATACTCCTTTGTGCTTGAGAGGCGCGAGCCACAATACGAATTACGGTCAGCCACGCGGTTTGACCCTGACTAGTCGGAATACCCAGATTCTTAGCTCACACTTGGTAGCTTACAGGCCTTCGACTTAATTGTCAAGCATGCCATGCCTAATTATGGTATGCTTGACTTTGCAGCAACCTGCAGCGTCGCCGCCGATCAGCCGACCTGTGCAGCCCTCTCCTGCGGGGCGCTGTGCACGACCCGGTGCCGCTAGACATACATCATTTTCTAAGGATTAGTTGGCACTACCCCAGGCGCTTGCTCCGTGGACCACAATCCATCGTTCGCGGGCAATAATCGGTTTTCCTTCTGCGGTAGGAGAATCGGTGCGCCGGCTAATAGACCGTTCACGTATATCCAGGGATGAATCATGAAAGAAAACCCCACCACGGCAACCGCTAGCGGTGACCCCAGCGCCACCGCAGTCCCCTCAACCAGCGCCCACGCAAAAGGCCGCGACCTGGTGCTTGATGTCCAAGATCTGCGATGTAGCCTGGGAAAAGTCAAGAAGCGAACGGAAATCCTGCGCGGTGTGACCCTCGCCATTCCGCGCGGGGGCATCCTCGCCGTCCTAGGCGCCAATGGTGCCGGCAAGACAACCTTGGTCAATGTCCTTTCCACGCTGCTGCCCGCCACGGGCGGAACCGCCATCATCGATGGCCACAACTTAGCCACGGATCCTTCCAAGGTGCGCGCTTCCATCGCGCTGACCGGGCAATACGCCGCAGTGGATGAGGAGCTTACCGGCAAGGAAAACCTCATCTTCTTTGGCCGCCTGGCAGGGCTTAAAGCTAGCGATGCGAAGGCCCGCGCCGCGGAACTTCTTGAGCGCTTCGATCTGGTTGGCGCCGCCGACCGCCTGGTTTCGGCATACTCGGGCGGCATGCGCCGGCGGTTAGATATCGCCGCCTCCCTCACTGTCCCGCCCGCGCTGCTGTTCCTCGACGAGCCGACCACGGGCCTCGACCCCGCCGCGCGCAGCTCCGTGTGGGATACCGTCCGCGGGCTGGCGGCCGACGGCACCTCGATCCTGCTTACTACCCAATACCTGGAAGAAGCTGACCAGCTCGCAGACCGCGTCGCCGTGCTCGCCGGAGGCAAGGTGCTCGACGAAGGCACCCCCGCCGAGCTCAAGGACCGCTATGGCACCACGGTGTGCCTCATCACGATGTCTAGCCCGGACGATGCCGCACGCCTCACCCACACCTTGCAAGAACACCGCATCGACTGCCGCCAAGAGGACACCGTATTGCGCGTCGATGCGCCCGATGGCCACCGCACCCTAGTCCGGGCGCTGGCCTTGTGGGATGGCGACGACACCTCGGTCGCGGACGTCTCCTTGGTTCCGCCCTCCTTGGACGATGTCTACTTCGCTATCGCCGGGTCCGGCGACATCGCGCAGCAGGCTCCCCACACCGGTGGAGGCTCCCAGTGAACGCGCTCGGAGCAGTCGCTGCCTCGTGGCACCGCAATGTCCTGCGCACCGTCCGCAACAAGGCCGTAATGGTTTCCGCCGTGGCAATACCCAGCCTGTTCATGGTCATCTTTTACGCCACCTTCGCCAAGGCTTCGACGGAACTCGGCATCGATTACGCCGCCTTCCTCCTGCCCGCCGGCGTTATTCAGGCGATTGTGTTCGCCGCCGGGGGCTCCTCCTTGGCGATTACGCGTGACGCCGAAAACGGCATCCACGACCGCATCCGCGCCACCGGGACGCCCGCCTGGGCCACGGTCGTCGGCCGGCTGCTGGCAGATCTCACCCGCGCCGCGTGGTCGTGCAGCATCGTCGTCCTCACCACGATCCTGCTCGGTGCCCGCTACGCTGCCGGACCGGGTCGTATTATCCTTACCATCGCCCTTTTCGCCGCCCTCACCATCATCCTCTCCGCGTTTATCGATGGCTCCTGCCTGTTGGCCCCCAAGCCCACCTCGGCGTCCTTGCTCTTCCAAA
Organism: Corynebacterium sp. HMSC06C06; assembly: GCF_001807295.1. Classification (NCBI taxonomy): domain Bacteria; kingdom Bacillati; phylum Actinomycetota; class Actinomycetes; order Mycobacteriales; family Corynebacteriaceae; genus Corynebacterium; species Corynebacterium sp. HMSC06C06. Next base: position 2,906 of record NZ_KV788474.1, on the reverse strand, counting down.
ACCTCGTGCTGGTCATGGTGATGTTCTCCACCGCATTCGTGCCTGCGGATGCGCTGCCCGGCGGCATTGGCCCCATCATCCGGCACGTACCGCTATCTCCCATCTTGGACACCGCCCGCAACCTACTAGGTGGCGCTGCCCTGGGGGCGCGCGGAGTCGAAGCACTGTGCTGGCTCATCGCCATGACCGTCGTTGGCGTATGGGGCTTTATCACCGCTTTCCAGGGGAGGAAACATGACTAACCACACCACCGCCACCGTGTCGCACGACACCACCTGGCTGTCCACTGTCGCCACGCATTTTGGAAGGCACCTGCGCGCCGCCCGCCGCGATAGCGCGGTAATTACCAATACCGTGGCTGGTCCCGTTTTGATGTTCCTGGTCATGCGGTGGCTGTTTGGCGACCTCATGGCGGCCTCGCAAGGCTCTGCCACGCTCGACGCGTTACCGCTTACCATCGCGCTCATCCTTTCCAGCGAACTGATGAATGGCACCTCCGCCGCCGCGCAGATAATTAAGGAACGCCAACGCGGTATCACCACCCGCATCGCGACCACGCGCTACGGCACCAGCCCGGAGATCTTCGGCCGCTGGTGTTTCGATTCCTTACGCAGCCTTATCTCCGGCTGCGCGGTGCTGCTGGCTTCCGTGGCTTCTGGCCTGCGTATTCACACGCTGGCCGGGTTTGGCTGGGTGCTGTTAGTCATCATCTTCGGCGCGGTGGTGGCCTCCTCGCTATCGGCCATGGTGGGCGCGATGTGCGCCACCCCGGAGGCCGCCATTGGCCCGGCCCCCATCATCATGGCGGCCATGGCACTTAACGGCGGCCTCGTGCCCGTGGAGCAATTCGCTGGTGTGGTTCAACCCATCGCCCGGTGGAATCCGCTTACCTTCGCCGCCCGCGCCGGCGCCGCCATCGACGGCACGCCAAGCGCCGAAATCCTTGCCACCGGCCAGCCCGGCACCGCAGTCTCGGCTTTCGTGGCCTGGATGGTAGCACTCACCGTAGTGCTGCTAGCCGCCGCAGCTGCGTTCCGCCGCCCCACCATGTCGTAAATAGCGCCGGTTAGCGCGACAGTGCTACTTGTCGCGCGGCGGCGTCCCCAGCGGCGCGGTAGCGCTACTTGCCGCGCAGGGCGCGCCGCCGCGATAAAGAGCTGCGAATCTTTACCCGCGGCCGCGCTAAGGCGGGTAGTGTCGCCGCCGGTTACCGGCAACCAGGCGGCCTCGCCCGGGGCTAGCTCCAGGTCGTTTACCGTGACCACACCAGAAGTAGCCAGGGCGATGGCCGGTCCGGGAAGCTGCGTGGAAACCGTGGTGCCGGCGGGCAAATCGTAGCGGGTCACCGCAAACTCCTGCACCGGCAGCGGGTACTCTACTACCGTCGCGGTGTTGGGCGCGGCATCGGCAACAGCGGCGCTCTCCGCGCCTGCACCATCGCCCAGGGAGGTGTTCCTATATAGTTTGTCAATTCCGTGGGTGAGTTTGTTGGGGGGGTGTGAAGGGTTTCTGCTTTTCCTTGTGGATGTTGTTTTCGGGCACGGTGAGGAGCCGATTGGGCTTGCTGTGCAATCGGCTTGAGGTGAGGGTCTGTTGGTTCTAGGCTGCTGCGGCCTCCTGGACTGTGGAGATGTCTCGGTAGAGCTCGCCGTTTCGCATCATGGCGAAGAGAACGTTGAGGCGCCGGCGTGCGAGTGCGACGACTGCGGCGTTGTGTCTTTTGCCTTCTTTGCGTTTTCGTTCATAGAATTGCCGGGAACGCTCGTGGAATCTGATCGATGCAAAAGACGATTGCCATAGGGCGTTCTTTAATTTTTTGTTGCCAGCCCGGTTAGGCGAATTCGACATGATAGACGTTCCTGACTGATTCGTCCGCGGTGATAGCCCTGCATAGGATGCTAGGTGCGCTGCATCGGGGAAGTCGGACATATCGCCAACAGTCATGAGGATCTGCGCTGCGCTACGCGGGCCGATACCAGGCATGGATAAAAGAATCTCGGTCTGCGGAATGTCCTGAATCAGCTTGAGTACCTGCGCTTCGATTTCTTTACGATGCTCGAGTTTGGTTAGTGCATCTGTGGCGGACATTGCTACGCCAAGTTCGGCGTATTCTGCGCCGGCAATGGATACGGTCTGTTCGTGGATGGCAGCAAGCATGGCATCGATGGGACCTGACCCCCATGTGGTGGACACCTGATATCCAGCCCAGTCGAGTTGGGAAGAAAGGTAATCTACCACCATGTCCAGGTACTCCGAACAGTTCAAACGCGATGCCGTAGCCCTCTATGAGAACAACTAGGATCTCTCGCTGAACTCAGCATCAGCTGAGCTCGGTATCAACCGTGCCTCGCTACATTCTTGGGTCAAAAAGTACGGCACTGGCAAACGTGCCCGCACGAAGGCCGTGCACGATCAAGCCCAAGCGGCGAATGATTCTGCGCGAATCCGTCAGCTGGAAAAAGAAGTCTCTAAGCTGCGCGAAGAACGCGACATCCTGCGTAAGGCCGCGAAATATTTTGCCGAAGAGACTCACTGGTGATCCGCTTCCAGTTTGTCGATGACCACCGAACCGAGTACTCGGTTAAGCGGATGTGCGATGTGTTAAAGCTGAATCGTTCCTCGTTTTACAAGTGGGTGAGCACCCGTAAAAAACGCAGGTTAAAGATGTATTCTGATGCCGTTATTGGTGCAAGAATCAAGACCATCTTCGATGATGAGCACGGGCTTTATGGTGCTAAACGCATCGCCGCAAGCCTCAAGGAGGACACGACGTATACCCCGATCAATCACAAGAAAGTTGCACGCATCATGAAATCCATGGGGTTAAAAGGCTTTAGCAAACGGCGTCGATGCATTACTACCAGGCGTAAGCCTGGTCACCGTGTCATGCCAGATCTAGTAGGCCG
>NZ_KV788473.1:0-862 GCF_001807295.1 Corynebacterium sp. HMSC06C06 | reverse complement strand
ATAGCGTATGTTCCGCCATATGCTAAAGCATATGTTCTGTGTTATGCAGGTTTACCTGCTAGTTCTTGCGTTTAGGCGGAGTCCGAAAATGGTAATCCACAAGGCTAGTAGGCCGAAGGAGATGAGCAGTGCGGCCAGTTCTCGCGAGAGACCGGCCTGGGTGAAAAGGAAGGAGGGGACAAGGATCATTGCTGCGCTTATGCTGCCTCCAAGCGCGGCGTAATACATACGGTCTTCTGGCCGTTCGCGGCGGATGGTCTGGATGATTAAGACGAAAAGTACTGCGAGTGCGGCGAGGGTGATGGTCGTGTACATTCCTTCTCCTTTCGGGACTGGTGCCCATTTTATCGGTGAGGGTGTGCACGGTCTGTGTGCTGCGTTTTCCAAGAGTCAGGGTGTGTTAGTGTTATCCCCCGTAAGATCCTGATGAGCAGTTGAACAAACTGCACCACCGGAAGTAACAAACTCGAAAGGGTATGTTACCTCCGGTTTCTTTCATTTTTCAATCTTTGAGGTGCGAAGATTGCACGCGTGGGGATTGAGGGTGTGAATCCCACTGTCGTGGGTTTGATGAGGTAGTCGATGTTGCGGAAGCTTTGGCATCGGCGTGCGTTGTGCTCCGTACGTTGTTTCAAAAACGGGTTTCATCAAACGGAACAAAACCTGGGACACTTCATATCCCACCCCAGGCCTAATGACTTGGGTGCAGCGGCAACGCTCATCCGATTTAGGCAGAGTCGTTGCAGGATCCAGTGGGTCACCTGGTCCGTGGTCTTTGAATTGTCGGGCGCGCAGGCAAGGCCAGCACGGAAGATCTTCTGCAAGCAACGCTTGTTGGTGCACCGGTAGCGTGGAAGGCGCA
>NZ_KV788472.1:0-100081 GCF_001807295.1 Corynebacterium sp. HMSC06C06 | reverse complement strand
GGACTCCGTGTCCAAAAAGCCCATGGACATAACACCCTTGCACTAGAAGAGCGCCTCCCCTAGCGTTCCCTCCGGCGGTTCCAAACCGATGTGCCGCCACGCCGCGGCAGTTGCCACACGACCGCGGCCTGTGCGGGCAATCATGCCAGCACGAACAAGGTAAGGCTCGCACACTTCCTCCACGGTGGAGGGCTCCTCACCCACTGCCACAGCGAGGGTATTTACACCGACTGGGCCACCACCGTGGCCCTTGATCAAGGCTTCCAAGACGGCCCGGTCGAGGCGATCTAGCCCCATTTCATCGACGTCGAAGACAGCAAGGGCGCCTTGGGCGGCCGCTAGATCAATGTGTCCATCACCGTTTACCTCAGCGAAGTCACGGACTCGTCGCAGCAAGCGGTTGGCAATACGCGGGGTTCCTCGTGAACGAGAACCAATCTCAACCGCCGCGTCTTGGTCAATCTCCACATCAAGAATGGTGGCGGCACGGGTAATGACCTTGGTCAAATCTGCGGTGTCGTAGTACTCCATCTGGGCCGTAAAACCGAAGCGGTCACGCAACGGTCCCGTGAGCATGCCGGCGCGAGTAGTGGCACCAACGAGAGTAAATGGCGGAATCTCCAAAGGAATCGAAGTGGCACCCGGACCTTTACCCACGATGACGTCAATACGGAAGTCCTCCATCGCCATATAGAGCATCTCCTCCGCAGGGCGGGCGATGCGGTGGATCTCGTCGATGAAGAGGACGTCGCCTTCCATCAGGTTCGACAGCATCGCTGCGAGGTCGCCTGCGCGTTCCAACGCTGGACCCGATGTCATACGCAGTGATGTGCCAAGTTCTTGGGCAATGATCATCGCCATGGTGGTCTTACCCAGGCCGGGTGGGCCCGAAAGCAGCACGTGGTCTGGAGTGACGCCGCGATTCTTAGCACCATTGAGCACCAAGGACAGCTGCTCGCGCACCTTAGGTTGGCCGATGAACTCGTCGATGGACTTAGGGCGCAAGGAGCGCTCGATATCGTGTTCACCTTGCTGCTTTGTGGCATCGACGTCAGCATTGCGCGCCGCGGACATGCTGGAGGTAGTGCTTTGCCCAGCTACCAGGCCGTCCGGTAACTGAAACTCAGTGCTTTCTACGTCTGACATGTCTTTATACCCTTTGTTTAGATTGTTGCGCGCTGACTCTGACAGCGGAGACTATTTCTTACGTCCCAATTGTGCCAGTGCACCACGAAGGACAACCGCCGTTTCTGCGCCTGGCTCCTCCGCCACGATGCCCTCCACGACTGGACGGGCGGCTTTGTCGGTGAAACCGAGCCCAACGAGTGCCTCCACCACTTGGTCGACCACCGGCCCATGGGCCACCGCCGCGGACGCTTCCTGCCCTGGCTGGGCCTGCGGCGCAAAGGCGCTGACCTTATCCCTCAGCTCGAGTGCGAGGCGCTCTGCCATGCGCTTGCCAACGCCCGGAATAGTTTGCAGTGTCTTCGCATCGCCGGAGGAAATGGCCTGAGCTAGCTGGCTTGCCCCCATAACAGATAGCGCCGCCAGCGCCAGCTTGGGTCCGAGCCCAGAGACGGTCTGCAGGACCTGGAACATCTCGCGGTCCTCATCGTTGCTAAAGCCGTAAAGGGTCATGGAATCTTCCTTGACCACCATCGAGGTCAGCACAGTTGCTTCATCGCCCCGGTGCAAAGTGCCGAGGGTCACTGGCGTAGCAAGAAACTTGTAACCAACGCCGGCGCATTCGATGACGGCATGATCAAGGCTGATGGACAACACTGTTCCGCGTAGTGATGCAATCACAGCGTCAGCTCCTTTTCTTTATTCTTTCTGCTAGTTCCTAGCTCTGTAGTTTTTCTATCGAGATTTTGCATGTGGCATAACGCTCCGTATGCCAGCGCGGCTATGCGCTACTGGCTGGTCGCGGCTTCTTTGCCCGGCCTTTCACGCCACTCGTCTTCGGCCATGTGCCTGTGTTCTGCCCTATTCGAGCCAAGGCTGGGGCACGCCAGCAGTGACAAACTGCTAGAGCCAAGGCATCTGCGGCATCCGCCGGCTTGGGCGGTTCGCCCAAACCAAGGATGCGCGTAATCATCGCTGTCATTTGCTTCTTGTCTGCCCGGCCGTTGCCAGAGATTGCCTTCTTCACCTCTGACGGGGTGTACATATGCACCGGAATGTCGCGCTCAGCGGCAGCTAGGACCACCACGCCAACGACGTGCGCGGTTTGCATCACCGTGGATACTTCACCACGTTCGAAGACTCGCTCGATAGCAACCACATCCGGCTTGTAGTCCTCCATCCACTCTTTGACAGCTATGGAAAGACGCAAAAGACGTTCAGTCAGCTCCTTATCGCTGGGGGTACGGGCAACACCGACCGCCACAGGTATCACCGAGCGACCACGCCCTGCTTGCACCACAGAAAGACCGCAACGGGTAAGACCAGGGTCTATCCCCATAACGCGCAGGCCTTCCAGATTCACAGCCGACCCCCTCCTAGTCTGAACAATCTCTTTGCGCCTAGACGGGCGCAACAGCGAAAAGATTTAAAGCGAATTCACAGTCCAGTCAATCATACACATGTTCTAAGAATGTGCAGGGGCAGGGCGCCGCGATAACAAACGCAAACGCGCCCGAGCAGTGCAATCATGCGCGGGCGCGTTTTAAACCTTGTTTAAACCTTGTCTAGTGAGAATCTGCGCGTGTAGATCCCACAGCAAGCAGTTTAGTCCTGCTCGAGTTCTGCCAAGACAGCCTCAGAAAGGTTCATGTTGGTGTAGACGTTCTGCACGTCATCAGAATCTTCGAGGGCGTCGATCAGGCGGAAGATCTTGCGGGCATCGTTTGTCTCGAGCGGAACCTCGACGGAAGCACGGAAGTCGGTGTCATTATCGTCGACCTCGATACCAGCTTCGGTGAGGGCTTCCTTCACTGCCGGAATATCACCAGGTGCGCAAACTACCTCGAACTTCTCGCCGAGGTCATTGACCTCTTCAGCGCCTGCTTCCAGAACTGCCATCAGGACGTCATCCTCGGTCAGCTCGCCCTTGTTGACCAAGACAAGGCCGGTGCGGGAGAACATGTAGGCCACGGAGCCAGACTCGCCCAGGTTGCCGCCGTTCTTGGACATTGCGGTGCGAACATCGGTGGCTGCACGGTTGCGGTTATCGGTAAGGCACTCGATGAGCATTGCCACACCGTTCGGGCCATAGCCCTCGTACATGATGGTCTCCCAGTCAGCACCGCCGGCCTCTTCGCCGGAGCCGCGCTTGCGGGCGCGCTCGATGTTATCGTTCGGCACGGAGGCCTTCTTGGCCTTCTTGATCATGTCATCGAGAGTCGGGTTAGCAGCCGGATCGCCACCACCGGTGCGGGCCGCGACCTCGATGTTCTTAATCAGCTTGGCAAATTCCTTGCCGCGCTTGGCATCGTTAGCAGCCTTCTTGTGCTTGGTAGTAGCCCATTTGGAGTGTCCGGACATTTCATCCCTTTCATTGTGGCTCTATGAAACTGCCTGCAATTATACGGACGGCCGTAGAGCAGTTGAAAACAGCCCCCACCGTTTTCCGGCGTTTGAGTAAGTGTTTTCTAGACGTTTTGCCAATTGCCGTTGTGCGAGCCTATCTGCATGCCCTCGCGCACGGTTCGGGTAAGCCCTTCCTGGACCACCACGGCAACCAAGTCCCCGCCCTGGTTAAAGATCTTTCCGGTGGCCAGACCGGTCGCATTTTGCGCGGATGGTGATTCCTGCACATACAGCAACCACTCATTAACGCGCACTGGACGCAGGAACCAGATCGAGTGATCCAGGCTGGCAAGCTGTACTTGCTCGCCTTGATGTGGCAGCAGCGAAGCACGGATTAAGGTCATGTCAGACATATAGGCAAGTGCCGCACGGTGGGCATCCTGGCTGCTTTCTGAAGCCGCAAATTCTGGCGCGGTGTTACGGAACCACACGTAGCGGAACCCAGCGCCTGTGGCTTCTGCAAGTTCAGGGTCACGGCTTTCCTGCGGGACCAAACGGATATCCCAGTCTTCCCACTCGCGCAGGATGATGCGGGTGGAATAAGGAGCACCACCGCCGGCGGCTGCAGCCTCCTCCGGGCCCATAACCTCCGGCATGGCGTCCTGGTGCTCAGGACCAAAGTCATCGGCGATGTGGAAACCCGCGTTGAGCATGAAAATCAGGCGATCGTCTTGGAAGAGGCGCACCTGACGGGTAGCAAAAGAGCGGCCGTCCCGCACGCGTTCTACCTCAGCACGCGCAGGCGCGGCGGCATCACCCGGGCCCACGAAGTAGCCATGCAAGGAATGCACGAGCTTTCCTTCAACGGTGTGCTGGGCTGCAGCGAGCGCCTGGGCTACCACCTGCCCGCCAAAGGTGCGCGCAATCTGGGACGGAACCATGGGCACGGAAAAGACATCACCCTGAGCCTTTTCGTTCAGCGGCGCTAAATCGATAACCTCGCACACCTTAGCCATTACCTACGCGGGACTCCTCTCTTTGCTCAACGCGCAACATTAACGTGCGTTCTTCACATGCAACCTTCACATGCAACCCTGCCAACTTTACCTGTGCGCCGGGCTAGCGCGTAGGATATGCCGCATGACATTTCTACGCCCTGCTGGCTTGCACCGCGTCGTTGCCTACCTAGAGATGTTCACGTGGGCATTTCTTATTTTCTCTATGGTTTTGAAGTACTCCGGCGTGACGGAGGCTTTAACTCCTATCGCGGGCGGTATCCACGGCTTTGGTTTCCTCTGCTTCATCGTCGTGGGCGTCATGGTGTGGATCAACAACAAGTGGTCCTTTGGCCTGGGCATGTTGGGGCTAATCGTTTCGGTCATACCTTTTGCCGCGCTCCCGTTTGCGCTATGGGCGGACAAGCACGATAAGTTCCTGCCGCATTGGCGCTTTAGCGATTCTGAGCAGCCACATGGTCTTGCCGAGCAGCTTTTGGCCCAGGTAGTGCGCTTCCCAGTGCGCACTCTGAGCGTGTTCGTCGTAGTCATTGCGCTGGTCTTTGGCGTTCTGTTGATGCTCGGGCCACCCGTCGATGTCGAATCCACTATCGAGTCGAACATCTAATAGCATCACTTAGGTGAAAATTTTTTGTTCCGTTCCAGCAGTATGGACTGGCTGGATTTGTTTCCGGCTTATCCTCATCGGACTACTGCAATGGAACAACGTCCCGCTAGGAGATATCTCCTATTACTTCTCCGGGCGTTTTGGGGCGAACTCCTCGGATATGACCGAGTACCCGCACCCTGGCACGTGGCCTTCGATTCTCGTCGGCTGGTTGAGTGGCCCGAATCAGACCAGCTTTACCGTTATTTTTACAGGGCTGTGCCTGCTTGTCGACGCCGCTTTCCTCATGGTCTTGCTTCAGGGCTGGCGCCGCAAGCCGCAGGCGTTCGTCGCCGCATGGTTTTGGGTTGTCTTTGGAACCGCAGTGGGTCAGGTCTTTGTCTGGCGCCTCGATATTTTCCCGGCTCTGGCAGTTGCTGCCGCAGGAGTGCTTCTTGGCCGCAACTCGCGGCTTGCGGCGGCGCTGCTTGGCCTTGCCACCACGATGAAGCTGTGGCCGGGCGTGCTCGCCGCAGGCCTGGTTGGCCGCTTCAATGCCCGTGCGACTTGGCAGCGCCTTAGCGCGTTCGTCGCTTCCATCGTGGGCATTTGTCTGCTCGTCATCGCCTTCAATGACGTCGAGCGCCTTATCTCCCCGCTGCGCTACCAAGAGGTGCGCGGACTGCAGGTGGAATCGATCCCTGCAACGCTTCCAGTATTTGCCTCGCATCTTTTCCCGGACACTTGGTCCATCGGCTACGCTGCCTCCAAGAGTTATGAAATCACCGGCCCTTGGGTTAGCGAACTCTTAGTTCTTAGCAACGTTTTGACCTTGGCGATGCTGTTTTTCGCCCTCGGCTTCGCACTCATGCACTTCCGCAACGGCAACTGGGGTGCACGCAGCACGCTGGCCTTTTTCATCACGATGATCTGCCTGCTATTTATCAGCAACAAGGTCTTTTCCACCCAGTACATCACCTGGCTCGGCCCAATCTTGGCGGTAGCGCTCAAGGATGCCTGGCCGCATGCCTCATCAGTTGCGCATCAACATATCGACGAAAAAGTAGGCACAGTGCTGCGCAACCTCGCACTGTGCACGCTTGCTGCGGCGGCACTGGGCACACTGGTCTACCCGTTCAACTATGACGCGTTGCTCTACGCGGGCCGCGGCGGCCTCTTCCCTGCCTTCTTGTTGCTGGCGCGCAACGTGCTCATCCTCGTGATGACAGGCCTTGCTTTCTCTTGGCTGCGCTTGGAGCTCAAGCGCGAAAATACTAGCTCTACCAAGCAAGCAGCTCAGTAGCAGGAACTACTCAGTAATCCGTAGCTGGCTGATCTCGAAGAACTCCGGCAGCGGTGCCGTACCTCCCAGGCGGAAGATGCGCACAAGGGGGCGTAGGCGTAGCGACCGGGTATCGCTGACCGCTTCGTTGTAGAAGCGATGAGCAAGGTGGATGCGCCCCTCGGCGTCGGCAAGCAATGCGGGACGCTCAGCAAAGCGCTCGTTGACCGCGATAGACAGCGCCCGCTCGTGGGCCGAACGCGTCTCAAAATGGCCCTGGGCAAGCTCGCTCGACTCCGCGCGGGAGGCAACCTCCTCCAGCTCCGGCGCTAGCGCTGCCACGACGGCGGCGCGGCGGGCAAGGGTGGCCTCCAGCTGCACCAAAGCCGCATCCGTGCGGATGTGCAGCGAGTTCAGCCGCTGCGCGGTGAAATAGGCCCACATCAAGATGAGCACGAGCGCGACGATCGCGATAACCAGTTCTACTGCCATAGTCTTTTCCTGCTCTTAAATCCGATGTAGATAAAGGGCGGCAACGCCCGCTGCTACTTGGTGCGGACCTTAGTTCCGTCCTGCACGGTCTCATAAACCTGCATCACGGCAGCGGCCACGTGGTCCCAATCGTAGGTGCGAGCGCGCTGGGTACCGGCTTCAATTAAAGCATTGCGCTTGTCTTCGTCCTGCAGCACAAGGTTGAGCACCCGCGCCATATCACGGGCATCCTCGTTGCGGAACAACGCACCGGCGGGGGTCTCAGAATCTGCGTCGCAAACGGCCGCAAACGCCTCGAGGTCGGAAGCTACCACCGCGCAGCCTGCGGCCATGGCCTCTACCAGGACGATGCCGAAGCTTTCGCCGCCGGTGTTAGGAGCGACATAGACATCAGCGCGGCCGAGGATCTCCGCCTTTTCCACATCGCTCACGCGGCCAACGAAGTCCACGCCCTCGACCTCACGCGGGCGGCCGCCGCCCATGACGGTGACCTTGACGTCCGTCTCCACCATCGTGAGGGCTTCCAGCAGGATATCCAGGCCCTTGCGTGGCTCGTCGAGACGCCCCAAGAATACAATCTCGGGCACCTTCTGCCCGGATTGGCCTGGCTGCCCTTCTTGGTCACGATCCGCCGCGACACGCTTGCGGGCCGCCGCGTACACGGAGGTATCCACGCCATTCGGAATAAGAACTGGGTCGCCGCCTAGCTGTTCTACCTGCCAGCGGCGGGCCATCTCTGAGACGGCAATGCCGCCGCGCACCTTCTCCAGCATTGGCGTGAGGAAAGGCTTGGCCAGCTTCAGCACGAGCGAGCTAGAAGCTGAGGCGTGGTAGGTCGCGACGATAGGACCTTTGGCTTGTGCCAGCGCCACCATGGAGTAGCTCGGCGAGTTCGGCTCGTGGATGTGCAGCACGTCGAAGTTGCCGCGTTCAATGAACTTCTTGACGTTGCGCTTTACCTGCGGGCCTACAGACAAGCGGGCCACGGAGCCGTTGTAGGTAATCGGAATCGCGCGCCCGCCCTTCATGACAAAGCTTGGCAGCTGTGTCTCCGGCGCTGCCGGGCCAAGGACCTCCACGTGGTGGCCTTGCTCGATAAAGACGGTGGCCAAATCCAGGATGTGGGCTTGCACGCCGCCTGGCTCGTCAAAGGAATACGGACATACGATTCCGATACGCACTACTGCCTACTCCCTTACTTTTTACCGTTATCTTCGAGCTTTTCTTGGGACGTACGCTTGTCCTTGGCTGCGCGGCGGGCGGCGCGATCGGCCGCGCGGCGTTTGATGTCTACATTCCACTGCGGCTGCAGCATATGCCAATCCGCCGGGTGGGCCTTGATGTTCGCGGCGAAGCCATCGGCCAGGCGTTGGGTGGTCTCCTGCACATTGGTGACTTCCACCTGCGGGCTGACGGTAAGGCCCCAGCCTTCATCCTCGAACCAGGAGTGGACCACGTGCAATGCCGCCCCGGTTTCCATGGCCAAACGGGCCGGGCCGGCAGCCATGTTGGCTTCCTCGCCCATGAAGTCGACCGTGACGCCAGTGCGAGTGAGGTCGCGCTCGGCCAACAGGCAGACCACACCACCTGCTTCCAAGACTTCCTTGAGTCGGCCAAAAGGTGAGGTCTTCTCTCCTGTCAGAGCGATAACCTCAAAGCCTAGGGACTCGCGGAAGTCCACGAAGGCGTCGAAAAGCACCTCCGGCTTGAGCCTTTCTGCAACCGTTGTGAATTGGCCATAGTGGCCCACCAGAAACACCCCGGCCATGTCCCAGTTACCAGTGTGTGGAAGCGCGAGGATGACGCCTTTGCCGCGGGCCACGGAGTCGTCGAAGTTCTCTAAGCCCTGCAAACCCGAAAGCAGCTTGGCGTGCAGATCCGGGTCCTGATGGATCGACGGCAGGCAGAATGCCTCCCGCCAGTAGCGCATATAGGAACGCATAGAATTGCGCACCAACTCGCGCGTGACGTTTTCTGGGCCCACCACGCGCGCTAAGTTTTGGCGCAATTGCTCCATGCCTCGGCCATCATCGCTGGCGCGGTCTGCACCCCAGTCAAAAAGGCGCTTGGCCCACTTCTCCGGCAACAAACGCACCAGCCGCCAACCGGCTAAATAGCCGGCGGCAGCCAGTTGTTCGCGGTCTAGTCCAGGAACAAGGGCCATGGGCGTTAATCCTTAAAGATCTGGGGTGAAGCGGGCCTTCGTGTCCTGGCGGGCGGCCTGGACCATGCGCTGAATGATGGTAAAAATGGAACCGAATACAAGGATCCACAGGGCGATCTCGATGGCGCCGGGAACGCCCAGGCCCTCCAAGCCGATGCCGCCGAGGCCGATGATGAGGCGCTCTGGGCGCTCGATCAGACCGCCGACCATCTTGAAGCCAGAAGCCTCGCCGCGGGCCTTGATATAGGAAATGACCTGCGAAGAAACCAGCACGATGAGGCAGGCCACCACGTGGATGGGGCGAGCGTTATCGACGTAGACCAGCCAGTACAAGATGGCAGCAAACAGGGCGCCGTCGGTGATGCGATCACAGGAGGCGTCGAGAGTCGCGCCAAACTTGGACCCGCCCGTGGTCATGCGCGCCATCGTGCCGTCAAGCATGTCGAAGGCCGCAAAGAGACCAGAGAGCACCGCTGCCGCGAACAGGTGATCCAGAGGAATGCAGACGACTGCGATAGCAATGGTGACAAGAGTGCCGACGATGGTGACCATGTTGGGGGTCAGCCCCATCTTCAGAAACAGCTTTGCCACGGGTTCCACGACGACTGCCGCTGGCTTTCGCCCGTGAACGCTAAGCATGCGAATCCTCCTCATCGATCTCCCGCCAGCCTTGGGCCAAAAGGGCGCGAGTCTCTTGTAATAACTGAGGCAACACTTTAGTGCCCTCCAAGACAGTCATAAAGTTGCTGTCACCGGCCCACCGGGGAACCACATGCAAATGTAAGTGATCTCCCACGGAACCGCCAGACGCCTTGCCCAGGTTGAAGCCCACGTTGATTGCTTCCGGCTTGGACACGCGCTTTAAAACACGTACCGCCTTTTGGGCGAAGGCCATCAGCTCGTGGGATTCCTCTAGAGTCAAGTTCTCCAGCTGGGATTCCTTGCGATAAGGCACCACCATTAAATGTCCCGAGTTATAGGGAAAAAGGTTCAGCAAAGCGTAGACATACTCGCCGCGGGCAATAATCAGCCCGTCCTCATCGCTGCCCTTGGGAGCCTCAACGAAGGGGTCCTTCGAACGCTTCGAGATATACGCCATTCGGTAGGGAGCCCACAGCCGCTCAAGGCGGTCTGGTTCCCCTGCCCCGGAATCGACGTATTGCTCGTTAGCGTCGTGCACTGATCAACTCTTCGTTCGGCTGTTCGTTGATGCGCTCAGCAACCCATGCGGCGATGAGCTCGATAGCCTCATCCACCGGCACGCCGTTGACCTGCGAACCGTCCAGGAAGCGGAAGGAGACGGCGTTGGCGTCGACGTCGCGCTCGCCGGCGAGCAGCATGAAAGGCACCTTGCCGGTGGTGTGGTTGCGGATCTTCTTCTGCATGCGGTCGTCAGAGGTATCCACATCGGCACGGATGCCGCGCTTGCGCAGCTTCGCAGCGATGGCCTCGAGGTGCGGCGAGAACTCGTCTGCGACCGGGATGCCCACGACCTGGTGTGGGGCCAGCCAAGCTGGGAAAGCACCGGCGTAGTGCTCGAGAAGCACGCCAAAGAAACGCTCGATGGAGCCGAACAGCGCGCGGTGAATCATGATCGGACGCTGCTTGGTGCCGTCGGACGCGGTGTACTCCAGCTCGAAGCGCTCCGGCAGGTTGAAGTCCAGCTGAACCGTGGACATCTGCCAGGTACGACCGATGGCATCGCGTGCCTGAACGGAAATCTTCGGGCCGTAGAAAGCTGCACCAGCTGGGTCCGGAACCAGCTCGAGGCCGGACTTTTCAGCAACGGACTGCAGGATGGAAGTAGAGCGCTCCCAAATCTCATCGGAGCCCACGTACTTGTTCGGATCCTTAGTGGACAGCTCCAGATAGAAGTCATCCAAGCCATAATCCTTGAGCAAGGAGATGATGAAGTCCAAGACCTTGGTCAGCTCATCTTCCAGCTGCTCCGGGGTGCAGTAGATGTGGGAGTCATCCTGGGTAAAGCCGCGCGCACGCGTGAGACCGTGGATAACGCCGGACTTCTCGTAGCGGTAGACCGTACCGAATTCAAAAAGGCGCAGCGGAAGCTCGCGGTAGGAACGGCCACGGGATGCGAAGATGAGGTTGTGCATCGGGCAGTTCATCGGCTTCGCATAGTAATCCTGCGGTTGCTTGGTGCAGTTGCCGTCCTCGTCGTACTCACCATCGAGCTGCATCGGCGGGAACATACCGTCGGCGTAGAAGTCCAGGTGGCCGGACTTCTTGAACAGGTCGCCCTTGGTCAGGTGCGGGGTGGAAACAAAGGAGTAGCCGTCCTGGATGTGGCGACGACGGGAGTGTTCTTCCATCTCCATGCGCACAACGGCGCCGTTGGGGTGGAAGACCGGGAAGCCGGAGCCAATCTCGTCCGGGAAGGAGAAAAGGTCAAGCTCCTGGCCCAGACGGCGGTGATCGCGCTTCTCAGCCTCAGCGATCATGTGCTGGTAGGCCTCGAGGGCCTCCTTGGACTCGAAAGCCGTGCCGTAGATGCGCTGCAAGCCAGCCTTTGACTGGTCACCGCGCCAGTAAGCAGCCGAAGAACGGGTCAGAGTGAAAGCCGGGATGTACTTGGTGGTTGGCAGGTGCGGGCCACGGCACAGGTCGAACCATTCGACCTCGCCGGTACGCGGGTTGATGTTGTCGTAGTGCGTGAGATCGCCTGCGCCCACCTCTGCTGCTTCATCAGAATCTGGGTCGACGTTGCCCTTGTCCTGAATGAGTTCGAGCTTGAAGGGCTCGTCGGCAAGTGCGGCCTCTGCCTCTTCGTTGGAAGAGTAAACGCGACGCTCGAAGCGCTGGCCAGTTTTAATGATCTTCTTCATGCGCTTCTCGATGGCCTTCAGCGCTTCAGGGGTGAAGGGCTCATCGGTCTGGAAGTCGAAGTAGAAGCCGTTCTCGATGGCCGGACCGATGCCCAACTTGGTGCCAGGGAACTCGGCCTGCACAGCCTGTGCCATCACGTGTGCGGTGGAGTGGCGGATGACGGCGCGGCCGTCCTCCTCGCTAGCCGCGACAGGAGTGAACTCTGCGTCGACTGCCGGGGTGTGCGAAAGGTCGTAGAGCACTCCATCGGTGCCGCGAACGACGACGACTGCCTCGGGCCCCTTGTTGGGGAGCTCAAGCTCTCGCATCGCTGCGCCTACTGCAGTGCCAGCAGGCACCTTAAAAGGCTCATAGTTCACTGGTACAGCTGGAATCATTTCCGCCATGACTAGTTGCGCTCCTTATGCGCTCACGCTTCGATCGACATACCTGGCCGACCAAAGCTAATTCAAGAGTTACAGCGTGAAATTCTACCCTGCCTAGGTCTCAAGCAACGATTCGCCCCAGTACGACCCGCCTGAGGTTCCGGCAGGTACGTAATACATGGCGGAGCCGATGTGTGTAATCCATGTATTGAGCTGATCCTGCTCATCAAGGCGGGCCTGGATGGGCTCGAATTGCTTGGTTGGATCCTTCTGGAAGCAGATGAAAATCTGGCCGGCGTTGCTTAACTCGCCCGGGTTATCTGGCGATGGTGCCAAGTTGAAGTTGAAAGGTCGGCGCAGAATCTTCTGCTCTGGGTGGTCTTTTGGCGGATGGGCGCGGGCGACGTGCGAGGACGGATCGATGGCTTTCAATCCAAAGGAGTCGCGGGCTTCAAGGTCTACTGGGTCGAATTCATCCGTTCCGTGCATTGGCGCACCGGTGTCGAGCTTGCGACCAGTGGATGCCTCACGCGCGGCACGATCGAGTTCTTCCCAGGTGTCAAGGTTCATGTGGATGCGACGGACCACCATGGCGGTTCCGCCGGCGAAACGACCTTCGTCGATCCAGACTTGGTCCATGAATTCCTCGTGCGTATGAGGATTCACCGTGCCGTCTTTCTGACCGAAGAGATTGCGGGCAGTCTCCCCTTTCGCAACCGAACCATTGGCGTGGCCAAAGCCCTGCTGTACCCAAGCTGTTTCCGCATAGCTCGAGCTAGCTCGAGTCATGTGCCGCATTACGAATGCGGTGGTTAAGGGGTCATCACTGCAAATCTGCAGAACCACGTCGGTTTGGCCCCACTCCGGACGGAGCTTGTCGCGGCTGTATTTGCGAACATCGCCCAGCCATTCAGGCTTCTCGGCCCCTGTCTTGGCGAAGAATCCCTCACCCCAGCCACACGTGATGGTGAGGCTGGCCGGTGTCTGAGTCAGCTCGGTTTCGAGACTGCCGACTGGATTTTCAGCCGTACACAGGCGGCGTGCGTCCTCAGTCCACAAACGCATGAGCGCCTTAGCTCCTCGTGCGGTGGTCTTCGTTTTGAGGTTGAAACCCACTAAGGCTACATGCGCCTGAGGCGGGGTCTCAATGCCTGCTTGGTGCTCACCGTCGAAGGCCACGATGTCATCGCCCATGATGGGGGCGGCGTCGGGCGCGGCGTCTTGTCCTGACGACTCGCTGCCCTCCGCGCAGCCCGCCACTACCAGCGCGCTCGCCGCTACAGCGCCACCCACAAGAAGTCCGCGGCGACTGAGCGCAAGCGCCACATCACCCGATTGCGGTGGCAAGGAGGCTGGGCTGCCTGCCGTCTCGCTGGGGGTGAAGGATGCGGTGATTGGGGTAGATTCTGCAGACATCGTGATGTTTCCTCCTAAAACGGTATGCCTCGACGGTGGACCTTCTAGCGATGCTCTTAGTGAGCGTGCTTTGCTTCGCTAGTGTTAGCCGCCTCGCTCATGTGATCGCCGTGCATGTGCTCACCACTCATCCCAGAACCGTGATCATGGCCGTGCTCGTGACCGGACATGTCACCGTAGTTCTCATCACCAGCGCCAATTTCTCGAACCGGCAGCTCCCCTAGCTCAACCTTGGAGCCGTCAGAAAGCAACAGAGTGACCTCAACCTTCTCGCCGGCCATGACTGGTTCTTTAACGCCCATGAGCATCAGGTGCTCACCACCTGGCTTCAACTCAGCAGACTCACCAGCTGCAATCTTGAGGCCGCCGCTCTTTTCCCGCATGACGCCATCTACGACCTCATGGATCTGGTACATGTCAGCCTCAATCGAGGAAGTAAAACCGGTTACGGTGATGTCCTTATCAGAACCGTTGTGGATGCTGCCGAAGATAGCCGTCATGTCAGAATCCTCAGCCATGGCGCGAACGACGCCGTCATGGATATGAATGTCGCCAGCTTCCGCGTGCTTAGATTCAGCACCAGAAGTCGCAGAGGAGGACGCAGCCGAGGTTGCCGCCATAGACTCTTGCGAGGAGGAAGCGGTGGAATCTTGCTCACTGTTCGAGCAACCAGCCAAAGCCAAAGCACTTACGGCAACGGCAGACAAAACAAACTTGCGGGTTTTCATTAATAAAATCCTTCTACATCTAGGAGTTGAGATCGTTGCTACGGCGCATCTTCGCACCTGCCATGATGACGGCCGCTACCACGGCAAAGAGCGCTACTGCGGCGAGAGCCCACTTTGCAGCGGGTGGCAGACCACTTGGGTCTGCGGCATCAGCTGCATCGGCGGCAGACGAGGATTCAGCTACCTCGTTGCTACCTGCCTCACCAGCCACAGTGAAAGGTACTGAGCCGCGAGTAGCGTGACCATCAGAAGAAGTTATTTGGAAACCAACCTGGTACTCGCCCGGCCCTGGTTTAACGTCTTCGGGCACCTCGACCGTGAGTTCACGGTCATTGAGGGACGGCTCGGCGTCGAAAAGCACAGCTCCGGTTTTAGTGTTGGTAACGGCAAAGGTATTGAAACCTTCTTTAGGTACCCCTGAGAATTCCAAAGTGATTTCCTGTGGAAACTCCTCAAGAGGAGCATCGCTCACGACGTTGCCGCCGATGACCGAGTCATGCGCGAGCGCACTCGGAGCGGTCAGAGCCACCATCGATGCCGCAGCACTTGCAGCAAAAATACGGGCTGAACGGCGAAAATGCATGAAAGCCTCCTCTTAAGGCGGGGTGCGAACTATCGATCACATGCTATAGCCGCCGCACTCGCAGTAGTTAATTTCGCGCTTTAGTCAATGGGCGAGAGCAAAGCCTCGGTTGTGGAGGCCGTGGCTCTTTTCACCAAGTAAACCGCGCAGCAAAATTATTCAGCTTTAGCGACAGCTGCATAGTAGTCGCAGGCTTCCTCGGTTAAGTTCCCCCAACTATTGAAAATGTGTCCCATCACACGATCCGCAGCCTATATTCCGCTTATAAGGGCTTAGGACTAAGGACTAAGTAACAGACACTAGGAGAGATCAAAAAGTAGCCTTCCTGCGCAATGCATGGAAGGCTTCCAGTGGAGCGGATGACGAGACTCGAACTCGCGACCCTCACCTTGGCAAGGTGATGCGCTACCAACTGCGCTACATCCGCAAATCTGTAGCTTATTTAGGGCCTACAGAAACCCGGTGCGCGATACTGGGATTGAACCAGTGACCTCTTCCGTGTCAGGGAAGCGCTCTCCCGCTGAGCTAATCGCGCTCAACGCGCATAAACGCGTCAAGAAATTGAGGTGGAAACGGGAATCGAACCCGTGTGCACGGTTTTGCAGACCGTTGCCTCACCACTCGGCCATTCCACCGTGGCGATACCGCCTCACACACTAATGTGTTGGAGCGGATGACGAGACTCGAACTCGCGACCCTCACCTTGGCAAGGTGATGCGCTACCAACTGCGCTACATCCGCATTTGGGATCCTTATCGGACCCCACTAGGTGCTTTAAACACCTAGTGCGCGATACTGGGATTGAACCAGTGACCTCTTCCGTGTCAGGGAAGCGCTCTCCCGCTGAGCTAATCGCGCTTATATTTCATTATCAACACGCTACTTGAACTAAGCCAAGAACGTCTTGGAGCGGATGACGAGACTCGAACTCGCGACCCTCACCTTGGCAAGGTGATGCGCTACCAACTGCGCTACATCCGCACTGCATTCCGGAAACCGTCTTAACAACTGTTTGCCGTGGTGCGAGTAGAAACATTATCGCGCCCCGCGCGAGTTTCCAAATCCGCTGGATAATTACCTATTTTCCCACAGATTCTAGGCCGCTTTTCGATGCCGCGAATTACATGAAGGTAATTCACCCCTGCACTGTCCAACCCGACGCTTATCGAGGATGCCCGACTGAAACTGCAGGTGGCAGCCACTACCTCCAGGCGATTATGGTTTACGGCCAAACAAGGTGTAAATTCATCCTCACATCAAGGTCCTATAGCTCAGTGGGAGAGCGTTCCGTTCACACCGGAAAGGTCGCTGGTTCAATCCCAGCTAGGACCACCATTTCTCAGCCGGCGCCTTGCATAAAGGCGCCGGCTTTTGCGCCTCAGTCCCCCCAAAAAAGCCGACCTTGAGGTCCCTCCCTCCGCTAGGCTGAGCCCATGCACACCGATATTGACGTTTCCGCGCACCTTGGGCCCGACACCCCAGGCATTCGACTCATCGAGGTATCTACCCTGTCTGGTTCCGCGACAATTGATGGGACCTCCGATGCAATGGGAAACGCCACCGACGCCGCACTCTTCCAAGGGCTGCGCAAATGGGGCGACGTAGTTGTTGTGGGGGCGGGCACCGTCAAGGCCGAGGATTACGAGGGGTCGTCGCCTGGCGCGGCACGCATTGCAGTGATGAGCTATTCCCTGGACCTTAACGTTGAATCAAAGCTTTTCCAGGTGGGCACTCCTCCCCTTATTTTGACCCCCGATGAGAACGTGGGAACTGCGGCGGCGCAAAGGCTCGAATCGGCAGGCGCAACGGTTCTTGGTACCGGTGATGGCTCAATCCAATCTGTGGTTGCCGCACTTCATGCACAAGGCTGGACGCGCATTGTCTGCGAAGGCGGCCCGGGCGTCTACTCCGCCTTCATTGCCGCAGGATTAGTAGACAAGCTCTATCTCACACTAGATCCGCACCTGACATCCTCTGTAGCGCAGCCTCTGGTTTATGCGCGCGACGAGGAAACTGCGCAGGCCCCTGCACTTTCGCTTGAGCTTGAGAACGTCGCGGCGGACGCGGACGGCACGGTGTTTCTGCGCTATGCCCATCGCGGCTGCCCGTAAACTGCATGACGTGAGTTCTCAGAGTCCTGCCACTATCGACGCCGCCGCTTTGCCGCCCCACGCGCGTTCAGGGCACATCTTGACGATCGCCGCGTGGCCGCTGGCTCTGCTGTTAATAGTGCACCGGGTCTTCGTCGTGGCCCTCAACGGAACGCCGACAGATGACTTCACCACGGTGTTTAATGCCGTCCGGCGTTTCCTTGATGGCCAGCCTGTCTACGACCAGGCATACAATCACGTTGACCCGCTCTACCTGTACAATCCCGGTGCTACGCTACTGCTTTCCCCTCTGGGCATGGCCGATTTCTCGCTTGCCCGTGGGGCTTTCATTTGCGCCAACGCTCTGGCGATTTGCGCGGCGCTTGCGATTCTCACGACTGTAGTTGGGTACTCGCTCCGCGGCCCTGTGTTTCCAGTCGCCCTCGTCGCCGCATTCGCGACTGAAGCCGTAATCAACACCCTGGCTTTTACCAATATCAATGGCCTGCTTTTGTTGGCGTTGAGCGTGTTCCTCTGGGGTATCTTGCAATCGCGGCGCGGTCCACGAGTTGCAGCGGGCATAGCTATTGGCTTGGCCATCCTTATCAAGCCGCAATTTGCGCCATTACTGTTCTTGCCGCTGGTCAAGAAGGACTGGATCAACATCGCTGGCGGCGTCGCTGTGCCCGTGCTTTTCAATGCCATCGCTTGGCCACTTGTCCCAGGCGCCAGTGGCTACCTTGATAACCTCGTGCCCTACCTCGGAACCACCCGTGACTACGCCAATGCCTCGTGGCCTGGCGTACAGGCATACTTTGGCCTGTCTCCTACTGCGTATTACCCTTTGTGGATCGCGCTTGGAGTGTGCACGGCTCTGAGTATCTTGGGACTGCTTAAGTGGAGGGAGTCGGAGCCGGTATTCTGGGCCCTTACGACCTCGGGCGCCATCATGGTGGGCATTTTCTTTCTGTCTTCTTTGGGTCAGCAGTACTACTCAATGTGGCTATTTCCCATGCTGTTTACGGTCCTCCTCCCCCGCTCTGTGTTCCATACTTGGGGCGCTTGGGCTGCTGCGTTCTTCTTCTTGGCGCCTGTGGAATGGAGCTCAACACACTGGCCAGTCGCAGGCAGCTGGATGACCGTGTTCACCGCAACCATTGGTTGGGGGCTTCTCATCGTGGTGACCGCAGCTTCGACTAGCGGTTGGTGGCGTGAGCCAAAGGTTAAGCGCTAAACTTTTGTCATGACTGATTTCAAGCTCATTGCCGATACCGAATGGCGCAATCGACTCACCGACGAGGAATACTACGTGCTTCGTCAAGCAGGCACTGAGGCGCCGCATGTAGGCGAATACACCAATACCACCACCGAGGGCGTGTACTCATGCAAGGCCTGCGGCACGGAGCTTTTCCGCTCGACGGAGAAGTTTGAGTCGCACTGCGGCTGGCCTTCCTTCTTCTCCCCTCTCGCGGGCGACAAGATCATTGAACGCGTCGATAACTCCCTGGGCATGACCCGCACCGAGGTCCTGTGCGCCAATTGCGAGTCCCACCTAGGCCACGTCTTCGCCGGCGAGGGCTATGACACCCCAACCGACCTGCGCTACTGCATCAACTCGATATGCCTCACCCTTGAGGAGAAGCCAATCGGCGAATAGCGCACTGCAAGGTTGCGCCCACCAATCACAACCACAAAATCCGCTTTCTTCCCCCGATACTGTCCGGGAAGAAAGCGGATTTTTCTCAGCTTAGAGTGTGGCTCTCGCGGTCAACGCCTTAAGGAAGAACCGCGATGAGCTCAGCAACATCCTTGACACGGCGGCCGGTATGGAAAGGAATCTCCTCACGCACGTAGTGGCGAGCCTCGGTGTAGCGCATCAGGTACATCAGGTCCACGATGCGGTGCAGCTCTGGCGCCTCGAAGGCGAGGATCCACTCGTAGTCACCCAGCGCGAAGGAAGGAACCGTGTTAGCGCGAACGTCAGGGTAGTCGCGTGCCTGCATGCCATGCTCCATCAGAATGCGGCGACGCTTTTCCTCATCCATGGTGTACCAATCGTAGGAACGCACGAATGGGTAGACCGCGATCCAATCACCAGGTTCCTCACCCATGATGAAGGAAGGCAGGTGGGACTTGTTGAACTCCGCTGGGCGGTGCAGTGCATTACCTACCCAAGTGACCTCAGAGACCTGGCCCAGGGTGGTCTCACGACGGAAGTCAGCAAATGCCTTCTGGATGTCTGCGAATTCCTCCGCGTGCCACCAAATCATAAAGTCTGCAGAGTCACGCATGCCGGAGAGATCGTAGATACCTCGGACGGTGAGCTTGCCCTCTTCCTCGAGATTCTTGAAGAACTCCTGCGCTTGGGTAACAATCTCCGCGCGCTCCGTGCCCAGCGCACCCGGGATTACCTTGAATACCGCATGCTGGGAGTACTGCTGCATAGAGTTGAGCTCTTGGAAATTAACCTTCGCCATGGTGGACATTCTCCTTTGAAAATGGATGCGATTCGCGCTCTCTTTATGGGGCGAGACCCCAAAGAGAACTAGATACCCATCCATCATAAGTTGGATAAAGCCCTATTTCCATCTTTCCCTCAGTTAGTAGCTGAAACATAGCCAACTTCCCTGCAAAAATTGCCTGCCAGCCCATCCCGCTACGGCGCGCCTTCGCCCTCTACCGGCTGGAAAACTATAGCTTGAACGACGTGAGCAATTCCGACGTAACTTCGAGCAACCTTGCAGGCGCACCGACAAGCCTGCACGAGCACGCCGCCGCCAAAGCTTCTTCCGCATCTGAAGCGGACACCACCCCGGCAGTATTCAACGCCGCCGTTGAGTCCATGCATGCGGCTCGCCTTCGCCCCGAAATCACGCTGGGAACAATCCGCCCACCACAGCGCCTCGCTCCGTACAGCCACGCCATCGGACTAGAAGTTGGCGACGCACAAGATTCGGACGTCGATATTGTCCCTACTGATAGCGACGGCGATGCTTTTGGCCGACTCATTCTCCTCCATGATCCCGGCGCCGAGGAGGCCTGGGAAGGCGCTATGCGCCTGGTGGCTTATATCCAGGCCGACATGGATGACGCAGTAGCGGGCGATCCGCTGCTTCCCGACGTCGCGTGGGAATGGCTGAACGAGGCCATGGAATCCAACGGTGCAACACACACCAACCTCGGCGGTACGGTGACCTCCACGGCTTCCGTACGCTTTGGCGAAATCGGCGGCCCGCCCCGCGCATACCAGCTCGAGATGCGTGCTTCCTGGACTGCTGAAGGCCTAGACCTAGCACCTCATGTCGAGGCTTTCGCACAGGTCCTGGCCAACGTGGCTGGCCTTCCACCTGAGGGTGTCACGGAGCTGAGCCGCTAAACGCTTTTTCTCCCCCGGAGCTTGACTGCAGCTGCGCACATTTGCGCCACATAGGCACCTTGGTTATCGCCGTGGTGCCCATTGCCTTGTAGGCTGCAATCATGACTGAATTGCGGACCCAACCTCAAGACGGAATTCCCGAGGTACTTCGTAGCCCGGCAGAATTTGCCAGCGCTACCACCGCCCTCAGCGCGGGCACGGGTCCGTTTGCAATCGACACTGAGCGAGCATCCTCGTATCGCTTTGATGACCGCGCCTTTCTGATTCAAATCCGCCGCGCTGGCGCCGGTACCTTCCTCTTCGCCCCGGAAGGCAAGCGCAGCGAGTTGAGCGCCGCGCTAGCGCCCGTAATCAACGATCAGGATTGGGTCGTGCACGCAGCGCCCTCTGATCTTCCCAGTCTGGCGTGGCTCGGCCTGTATCCAGGAACCTTGTTCGACACGGAATTGGCCGCGCGCATGGCCGACTTCGCCCACCCCAACCTGGGCGCAATGATTCTTGAGCTTTTCGACGTCGAGCTTGAGAAAGGTTACGGCGATTCTGACTGGTCAGCGCCCAAGCTTTCCCCCAACCTTCGCGCCTATGCGGCTCTGGACGTCGAGTTGCTGCTCGAGCTGGCAGAGGCGCTGCGTGACATTCTGGCCGAAGAGGACAAACTAGATTGGGCCTATGAAGAATTCGCCGCGATGGTGGATGACTACGCAGGTGTCACCGAGCCAACCGAGCGAACCTGGCGCGGGTTGAAGGGGCTGTCCTCCCTGAGAACCGGCGAGCAATTAGCCGTAGCAAAGGCCCTGTGGACGCGCCGCGAGTCCATTGCCCGTTCCACAGATACCGCGCCGAATAGAGTTCTGCCGCACCGCGTGCTCATTGATATTGCACGGACACTGCCAGATTCACCGCAACAGTTTGCTCGCATCAAAGGTATTCCGAGGAAGCGTTCTGGCTCCGCGCTGCAGTGGTTTGATGTCGTGAACAAAGCCCGCGCACTCGACCCCCAGGATTGGCCGCGCCAGCAGCGAACGATCTCCCAGGTCCCGTCGAAGACTATCTGGGCTAAGGATTACCCGGAACTGTGGGAGGTTTTCCAAAACCTCCGCGAGGAGTGCGAGGACCTCGGCGACGAGGTCGCCATGCCCTGGGAACTCATCTTGAAACCAGCCACGCTCCGCGCAGTTGTATGGGCAGCGGGTTGTCCACCGAAAGCGAAAAAGCCTGGTTCCGTGGGCGGAATGATAAAAGGGCCACAGGATATCGCCCCCTTCCTGCGCGATGAAGGCGTCCGTGAATGGCAGATTGAGCTCCTCCAACCGATTCTGGAAGAAGGGCTCGTCTACGCCGGCTAAGCGGGGGCTAGTTAGTCCTGTTCCACTTCGTCAGCGCTAATGCCACCAACCCACTCCTCGATGGCGTCTGCAATCGCGTCAGGTGTCAGGTTGTTTTCTTCCAGCACCTCACCGCGGCTTGCGTGACGCGGGAAGTAGTTGGCCACGCCCATGCGGCGCACCGGCGTATCTACCTCGGCGGCGTCGAGAGCCTCCGCGATCATAGAGCCAATACCGCCCCGAATAATGCCGTCCTCAACCGTCACCACCAGGTCGTGGTCAGCGGCAAGGCCAACCAAGGACTGCGGAACCGGGACAACCCAGCGCGGATCAGCAACTGTCACGTTGTAGCCGCGTTCCTCCAGAAGCTGTGCTGCGTTCTTCGATCGCGTGCTCATAGCGCCAATAGCAACAATCAAGACGTCGGGAGTCTCCGCGGCCGCGGGATCCGCGTCCTTCGCATCACGAGAATCGTTGTAGTGGATGATATCCACGCCATCGGCGAGCTGGTCTACTGCCTCGATATCGTCAAGCAGGTTGCCCTTCGGGAAGCGCACCACGGTGGGGCCGTCGTTGACGTCAATCGCCTCGTGGAAGAGCTCACGCAGACGTGCGCCGTCGCGAGGCGCAGCAATGCGCATGCCAGGAACGATGCTCATCAGCGCCATGTCCCACACACCGTTGTGCGAAGGGCCGTCAGAGCCGGTCACACCGGCGCGGTCAAGGACGATAGTCACAGGCAGCTTCAGCAACGCTATGTCCATGATGACCTGGTCCACCGCGCGGTTGAGGAACGTGGAATAGATAGCCACGACAGGGTGCATTCCTGCCAACGCTAGACCGGAAGCAGACGTCATGGCGTGCTGCTCAGCGATACCGACGTCGAAGAAACGCTCAGGGAAACGCTCCTCGAACGGTGCCAGGCCTGTGGGGCCCGCCATAGCAGCAGTAATCGCCACAATGTCATCACGCTGCTGCCCAGCCTTGATGAGTTCCTCAGAAAAAGCAGCGGTCCAGCCAGGCTGCTTTTGCCCCTTGGCCACGCCCGTAACCGGGTCGATGGCGCCTGTGGAGTGCATCTGGTCTTTTGGCTCGTTGACGGCCGGCGCAAAGCCATGGCCCTTCTCCGTCACCGTGTGGACGATGATCGGGCCGTCATAATCGCGTGCATAGGACAACGCGCGCACAAGTGCATCAATGTCGTGACCGTTGATCGGGCCGACATACTTGATGCCGAGCTCCGGGAACATCTCCGTGGGCATCACGGTCGACTTCACGCCGTCCTTGATGGCATGGAGGGCGTCGAAAGTACGCTCGCCAACCCAACCCATTGACTTCAGGCGCTTCTTGCCCTGTGCCATGATCTCGTCGTATCCATGCTGCGCGCGGATGCGACCGAGGTTTTCAGAAAGACCACCGATAGTCGGCGAATAAGAACGGCCATTGTCGTTGACAATGATGACCGCATTGCGCTCTTTATCTGCCGAGATGTTGTTCAAGGCCTCCCAGCACATGCCACCGGTGAGGGCACCGTCGCCCACCACTGCCACAGCATTGCGGTGGGACTGGCCCTTAATCTTGAAAGCCTTGGACAAACCGTCGATCGTGGACAGCGCAGCCGAAGCATGCGAAGACTCAGTCCAGTCATGCTCGGATTCGCCGCGATCGGTGTAGCCAGAAAGACCATCCTTTTGACGCAGGGTATCGAACTTACCCACCCGCCCCGTCAGCATCTTGTGTACGTATGACTGGTGGGAGGTGTCGAAGACGATCGCATCACGCGGGGAATCAAACACCCGGTGCATAGCCACAGTAAGTTCCACCACGCCGAGATTGGGTCCGAGGTGACCACCGGTAACGGAAACCTTTTCAATCAGACGTTGACGAATTTCACCAGCCAACTGGGTCAGTTGAGCTGGGGAGAGAGCCTTCAAATCGCGAGGCGACGCAATGGAATCCAGAATGGTCATGGAGCGGCCTTCTTCTCCTTCTTGTCAGTTCTTGTTCTTTACTACCGTACCCGTTCGCGGTCCGCGGACGGCAATCCTTCTGAGACGAAGTTTCCTATTCTTCCCCAGATCTTGCCCGCGCCGCGCAACGATATGCGTGGCAAGCGCCCCTCCTTAGGAGGCAGGCTGCAGCAGCCCCATGGTTTCAAAGTGGTGCGTGCCAGGAAAGGCGTTTACCATGGTCAACCGCTTAAGTGCGTAACCAGCTTCTTTCCATGCTTTGAGGTCGCGTGCAAAGGTGGCTGGATCGCAACCGACGTGCACAACGCTACGCGGCCCCGCCTGCGCCACCGCTAAGACAACCTCATCCCCGGCGCCCGTTCGGGGCGGGTCAAAGACTACGTAGCCCGGTGCAGGCAGTTGTGCCGCACAGGCCTCCACCTTTGCGTTACGGAAAGAGACGTCGTAAGCAGCGAGGCTTTCCTGCGTATGTGCGGCCGCTGCCGGCGAATAATCCACAGAGTAGATCTTCGGCGCCTGCGCCTGGGGCCGCCCAAGCGATGCGGTATCTGCAAGTGCATCATGCAGCGCCGGTACAAACAGGCCCACGCCGCCGTAGAGATCCCATGCCACTGCTGGCATGGCCGGATCTGCACTGCTGTCAGTCAGCCAGTCACGAACGAGTTGCGTGTAACAATCTGGGGCGCTGGTGTGTGCCTGCCAAAAAGCTGTCGCGGGAAAGCGGAATTCATGGCCGTCAGCGGCTTGCACGACGTCGCCGGAGCCCTCGACAACGTCTAGGACGGTTTCCACGCGGCGCCCACGCGGGGCACGACGGGATTCGACTACGTGGCGGTTACCAGCACTGTCGATGACTACAATAACTTCAGCCCCCGGGGTGAAACGACGAGCATCGGCTCCCACGATGCCATCCACAAGGCCCGGCACCAGTTGGGTGCACGCAACGTCGGTGACGAGTTCGGTGGAAGATTTCTTCCGCAATCCAGCGCACCCTTGCTTGTCGACGCCGAGCCTGACGCGCGTGCGCCATCCGCGCTGCGGGCTAAGTTCCTGGGCCACGACGTCTAATGCGGCTAGCTCGGAGTCATCGAGCTTGGCCACGCGACGAAGCTGATCGATCAAGACCTCGACTTTGATTTCCGCCTCTTTGGATGGGTCGAGTTCGTGAAAATCACAGCATCCCGCCCCGCGCGCGGCCGCTGGGCAGCTGGACGCGACGCGCAATGGACCAGCTTCAACAATGTCCACTAACTGGGAGTCAATGAAGGATTTCTTGACCTTCCTAGCCACTACCCGGACTTTATCGCCAGGGAAAGCTCCTGGAACAAAGACCACGCGACCATCCTCAGCGTGCGCCAGGCCCACGCCACCGTGCGCCATACGCTCGACGCCTAAGAGGAGTTCTTCACCTTTAGAGGGGCCAGATTCGGATTCGTGGAACTCCGAGTGCGTGTGCGGACTAGTCATCGACCTTCTCCTGAATGGTTTCTTGGGCAGTTTCGCTCTCAGAGGGGTAGGCTTCCTCAACTGCGGCGTTGGCGCGGCGCACCATCCAAATCGTGAGGATGGTGACCAAACCGGTCAGGGGCCATCCCATAAGGATGCGGACCACGCCCAAAGCGGTGGTGTTGTCAGCGTTGTAAATGGCGTTCTGCACGAGGAATCGCGCGAGGAAAATCACGGCCCAACCGGCCGTAGCAATGGCATAGGAACGTCGCGCCTTTACAACAGTGCGCCAGCGCATGTCCTCGCCGTTTATGCCTTTCCAAATGACGCCAACGAGCGGCCAGCGCAGCAAAATGGAAGCTGCCGCAACGACGAAAAGTACAAGCGACATCCAGATGCCATAGAGGAAGTAGCCCTTAGCGTCACCAGTAAACCACGCGATTGCGGCGCAGATGCCTACGCCCAACAGACCTGAGATAGCCGGCTGCAGCGTCTCTTTACGGATGATTCGCCAAACCGCAATAAGCACTGCGACGCCGAGAGCAGCCAGCAACGCTGGGCCCAGACCCCACGCGTTATTGACAGGGATAAGGACAACAACCGGAAGTGTCGCTGAGACAAGTCCCGATAGGCCTCCCATCTGCTCCAGCAGTGTCGGCTCTACTTCTTCTTGTTCAGTCGGGGTGGCTGAATGGCTTTGTGGGTTCGTCACGTCGGCTTTCTTGTCTATGTATCCACCGCTCATCAAAGCACTACTTCGATGAAGTGCTGTAGGGATGGATAGGGACGCAATTATTTATCGTCGCTATTGTCCTGCGCAGCGGTCTCTTTATTCAAATCGTTGATCTGAGCCTTCGCTTCTGCTTCATCACGGGCTGCCGCCGAGTTTGCCGCATCAGCAGATCCAGGCGCGCCGGAAGCCGGGGCACTTCCGCCTTCCGCACGCTGCTGCATGGCGGTTTGTACTTGCTCCGCTAATTGCTGCGGCAAGGTCACTGGCAGCGAACTACCCGCCAGAACTGGGTTCTCGCCACGGTAGACGAAGGTACGGGCAAAGACCTCGCGTCCTAGTGCGGCGAGCTCCTCTTGCTTTCCAGCAGGCGCTGCCAAAGTTAGACGGTACATCCAGCGTGGGCCATCAACACCAATAATGCGGATTTCACCGTTCGGGTTTGTGCCCACAACTTCTGTTCCCCATGGGCCGTTTTCTGGGTGGGCTGTAAATCCATCTCGGGTCAGCCCTTCGACAATGTCAACAGCAGATTCTGCCCATTGCCCTGGCTTGCGTGGAGCTGCGAAAGCAACCGGCGTCATGCGGCCGAATTCGCTGACGATGTGCAGCATCTTCGGGCCTTGCTCGCCCATCTCCACCTGCACCTGACTCCCCTTTGGCAGAGGAATGCGCATAGAACCCAGATCTAGGATTCCGACGGAGAAATCAGTGAAATCGAACTCTTCGATTTTTACAGAATCGCCGTCAAAGGGGCCAGAGTCACCGTTAACGGCGTCATGGTCGATGCTAAAAGCCGTGAACTCAGCCTGAGAAGCCGCAGCCGCAGCGCCAGCTTGGGCATCTTCTGCGCGGCTAGTGTGCCCTGTGCTAGCAGGGCTGCCAGCAGCGCCTACTTGCTCGGCGTCCTTAACTTCTTGGTCCTTAACTTCTTGGTCTTCAGACTTTTTCTTAGAAAACGGCCACATAGCTGTTTTTCTCCAAACTTGAAACTCTTAATTAGCGGTTGATGTTTATGAAGCGAGTCTAGACGCCTGTCGAGCCATATCCTGCGGCTCCCCGGACGGTTTCGTCAAGTTCGTCCACCTCGACAAAGTCGACGAGCTCAACACGCTGGACAAGCAATTGAGCGATACGCATGCCGCGCTCAACGTGAAAAGTCTCATGTAGGTCGTGATTAATCAGACACACTTTAATCTCGCCACGATAATCAGCATCGACGGTGCCCGGTGTATTCACCACAGAAATTCCATGCTTGGCGCCAAGACCAGAGCGTGGGTGGATTAGCCCCACGGTGCCGAGCGGCAAGGCGATTGCAATACCAGTGCCCACCAGAACCCGCTCGCCGGGAGCGATGTCTACGGTTTCCGCTGCGCACAGGTCTGCGCCAGCATCGCCCCTATGCGCGCGGTGCGGCAAAGGCAAGTCTTTATCCAAGCGGTGCACCCTCACGGGACCGAAAGGACTTACAGGATCAATAATCGGGTTGGTCTCATTCACCTGCCCCAGCCTACCGTGCTCTAAATGGTCGCTTCACTACAACGTGAAGGCAGCGACTAGACTGGCAGACCGTGTCTATGAATACCGGTTCCGCTTCCCCATCCGCCAGCGGCTCTGCAGCCGCCGCCCCAGAGATCCTTTACAAAGAGCGCCAGTGGGTACCCTGGTATTTCTGGCTGATGGCCGCCTTTGTCGTGGCTATTACTACCGCGACGGTAAGCCTTAACCGCAACATCTGGTGGGTCATCATCCCCGCAGTGCTACTAAGCGCAATCGCCATTTGGGTGCTCATCGCATGGTCGGGCACGGTCCTCAAAGTTGAAAAGGATACCGATGGCACTCGGTGGCTGACAATCAAAGACGCGCAGCTTCCACACGACGTCGTCCAGCGCTCCATGATCGTGCCAAAGACCGCCCGCCGAAACGCTCTTGGCCCTCAATTCGACCCGGCTGCATTCTTGGTGACGCATGGGTGGATTGATGAGCACATCATGCTGGTGCTCGATGACCCTGAGGACCCCACGCCCTACTGGCTCATCGCAACGAAGAACCCCCAGCAAGTGCTGGATGCCTTCCTCGACCCAGCAGCTCGCCCCAGCCCGCACTAGCTTTAGAAACACCACACCCCCGCATCCATCCGCTCGAACAGCGGAGTGCGGGGGTGCAGGTGTTTTAGGCCGCTGGAAACGCGGCCTGCCAGCTTGAGCGAGCTGCCTAACTATGCGCAATCAAGGCAGATAGCTTTTCCATCTTCCTCGTGGGAGAAACGCTTGTTGGACTGCACCAGGAAGCACACGGAACAGGTGAATTCATTCTCCTGACGTGGGATAACTGTAACGTTGAGTTCCTCGCCGGTCAGGTCAACTGATGGCGGCTCGAAAGCCTCAACAATCTCTCCGTCGTCGTCCATGCCGTTGTTGTCATTCTCAGCAGCCTTGAGGCCCTCGAGGGAGTCAGCTTCAAGCTCGTCTTCTACACGGCGACGCGGTGCGTCATAATCGGTGGCCATGTTCTACGCCCCTATTAGTCATGTGGATGGGTTGGTATTTATCGTGCGCATCCTAAAACACAATTGGCCTCATGTCATACTCATCCCGACTGAAAAGCGCTTGACTATTACCCCCGCAGCGGCGTTAAGGCCCCTTTCGAAGCCAGGAGCTGCTGAAACGATGGAGCGAGTTTACCCCCGCAGACCCATGTAATCTCGCCCTCAGTGGATAATTTTTGCAGACCTGGATGGCGTACAACGGCTCCAGCCTCCGCCGCAACAATTGCCCCAGCGGCAAAATCCCACGGGTTGATACCGTGCTCGTAATATGCATCTATGCTTCCCTCCGCAACGCGGCACAGATCAAGCGCTGCAGCGCCCATACGGCGAATATCGCGCACGCTAGGCAACATGGAGGTCAGAAGTTGAGCCTGCGCTTGGCGACGCCCTGCTGCGTAGCCAAAACCAGTTGCCACCAGGGCAAGCGATGGGTCTGTCTCTGTACGGCACGCCAACTCGCGCACCTGCCCATTGGCAAACTCCACCGTGGCACCTTGCCCCAGCGCCGCAGAATACAAAGTCTCGCGTGCAACATTGATGACGGCGCCCGCGACAATCTCACCGTCGATGGCGGCTCCCATGGACACGGCAAATTCCTCAATGCCGTAGAGGAAATTCACCGTGCCATCGATGGGGTCCACAATCCATGTGACTCCAGTTTCAGAGGCAACGAAAGCCCCTTCTTCTCCGAAGATGCCATCGCCAGGCCGCTGGCTTTGGATGCTCTCAGCAATAAAGCGCTCGGTGGACTGATCCACCTCGGTGACAGGATCCACCGCGCTGCTCTTGGTCTGCGTGTGCGCCGCCAAGCCATCGCTGCCAATGATTTCGGCACGTTGGGCGCGAATACGTACCGCCGCTGCACGGACTGTATCGCGTGCGAAGTCACGCAGTTGTGCCAGATAATTTGGGTCATATTCACAGTTACTCATGCCAACAATTATGCCGTTGCCTACACTTAGGGCTTATGACTAGCACTAAAACTGGCCATTCCTTTGGCATCGACATCGGAGGCTCCGGCATCAAAGGCGCTGAAGTTGACTTGAACACGGGTGAGTTCGTGGGAGAGCGCCTGAAAATTGCCACGCCCAAGAAATCCACACCGGAAGCCGTGGCCAAGATTGTCGCCCAGATCGTGGCGGAAAAGGAATGGTCCGGCCCGGTTGGCATCACTTTGCCTTCCGTGGTCAAAGAGCAAAAAGTTCTCTCAGCGGCGAACATCGACAAGTCCTGGATCGGAGTCGACGCCCAAGAGCTTTTTGCACAATACTTGGGCCAGCCTTTTGTAGTGCTCAATGACGCCGACGCTGCCGGCCTTGCCGAGGTAGCCTTCGGCGACGAAGCAGCACGCACAGGGTCCGTCATCTTCCTCACCCTAGGTACGGGCATTGGCTCGGCTTTCCTCTTCGATGGCCAGCTCTTCCCTAACACCGAGTTGGGCCACATGACGGTGGACGATGCCGAAGCGGAGCACCAGGCTTCCTCGGCGGTAAAGGAGCGTGAGGGCCTCAAGTACAAGCAGTGGGTCAAGCGACTCAATAAAGTACTTGCCGAATACGAGAAACTGTTTAACCCCCACGCCTTCATCATCGGCGGCGGAATCTCTCGCAAGTGGGACAAGTGGGGCGAACACGTAGGTATTGACACCCCCGTTGCCCCAGCGCAGCTGCGCAATCGGGCCGGAATCGTCGGTGCCGCTATGGCCGCGCAGCAGAACTTGCGCCCATAGGGTAATCTCCAAAGATCCACAGTGGATTCGACCCCAGTTCACCGCCTCGCGGCGAAGATCATCTATACTGGGCCGTCGATCCAAAGTTAAACAGCTAACGGCGTGCCTCTCCTGCGCAAATGAGGGCTGGATTAGCATTAACCTCAGTGGTCGCGACTATCGCGACCCAAGCTGTTTTTCAATCACAAGCAAGTCGAAAGGGCGTACGTGGCAGCCACTGATTCTTCAGACCAGGTACTCGGCGAGGGCGGAGAAGCCACCGAGGCATCTGCACCTGTCAAGAAGACCGCCAAAAAGACGGCCAAGAAAACCGCAAAGAAGACGGCCAAAAAGACCGCGAAGAAAACGGCTAAAAAGACTGCTAAGAAGACGGCCAAGAGGACAACTCGCAAGACTGCGAAGAAATCTGCCAAGAAGACCGTCCGCAAGTCTGCGCAGAAGGCCGCAGCCGCTCCTGAGGAAAAGCAGGAGAAGCTCGAGACCGCTTCTGACGAGCTCGAAGACGAGCTGGTAGATGACGCCGACCAGGATGACGCGGACTTCGATCCGGATAACGCGGACATGGACGATGACGAGTTCGGCGATGCTGAGGACGAGCTCGATGCGGATGAGGACGATGAAGACGACGATGAGGATTCTTCTTCCGTCTGGGACGAGGAAGAATCCGCTACCCTGCGCCAGGCGCGCAAGGACGCACAGCTGACCGCATCTGCCGACTCCGTCCGCGCTTACCTCAAGCAGATCGGTAAGGTCGCCCTCCTTAACGCTGAGCAAGAGGTCTCCCTAGCAAAGCGCATTGAGGCTGGGCTCTACGCGCAGTACCGCATGGATGAGATGGAAAAGGCCCGCGCTGAGGGCGACAAGGCCGCCAAGCTCTCCCCTATGGAAAAGCGCGACCTGCGTTCCATCGCCCGTGATGGCCGCAAGGCAAAGAACCACCTGCTGGAGGCAAACCTCCGACTCGTCGTTTCGCTTGCGAAACGCTACACCGGCCGTGGCATGGCTTTCTTGGATCTCATTCAGGAAGGCAACCTGGGCCTTATCCGTGCGGTTGAAAAGTTCGACTACACCAAGGGTTACAAGTTCTCCACCTACGCCACGTGGTGGATCCGCCAGGCTATTACCCGCGCCATGGCTGATCAGGCCCGCACCATCCGTATCCCGGTGCACATGGTCGAGGTCATCAACAAGCTGGGCCGCATCCAGCGAGAGCTCCTGCAGGATCTGGGCCGCGAGCCCACCCCAATCGAGCTGGCGAAGGAAATGGACATCACCGAGGAAAAGGTCCTCGAGATCCAGCAGTACGCCCGCGAGCCGATTTCCCTGGACCAGACCATTGGTGATGAGGGCGATTCCCAGCTCGGTGACTTCATTGAGGACTCCGAGGCAGTCATCGCTGTCGATGCCGTATCCTTCACCTTGCTGCAGGACCAGCTCCAGGACGTGCTCACCACCCTGTCTGAGCGCGAAGCCGGCGTCGTTCGCCTGCGCTTCGGCCTGACCGACGGCATGCCGCGCACTTTAGACGAAATCGGCCAAGTCTACGGCGTTACCCGCGAGCGCATCCGCCAGATCGAGTCCAAGACCATGTCCAAGCTGCGCCACCCATCGCGCTCTCAGGTCTTGCGCGACTACCTCGACTAAGAGGCCAAGCTAGCCAAGGCAAGCGACAAGACGCACACGCTTGCCGACGCCGCCCTCGCCTCCCCCGTTAGCACTAAGCTGCGGAGGGACGCGAGGGCATTTTGCACCTGTGGCACAAGCAAGAGTCCCAAGGATGAGTCCTAAGCCTCAACGTCATGGGTTCGCAGCCAGGCAACAGATGCGCTCCAAGCTCCGATGACGAAGCAGATAGAAACAGCCATCCTGAACGCGATACCGCGCACATCAGGAGTTTCATCTGCGCCGAAGGCGGTACTGCCGAGCGAAATCGTCGACGTAACCATAGCCGGTGGCAGCAGCATCGGTATGAGCCGAATACCGCTGTAGAGAATTCCAACTGAGGCAATCGCACCCACAAGTGAAATCGCCACGGGCGTGGCAAAGCTGCGAAAGATCATCGAGAAGAAGGATTGCCAGGCCCCGACTGCGAACGCCGGGATGATTGCTAGGAACAGCGCGCTCAAGTTGAGAGGCGAAATCTCTCCCTGTATTCCTAAGCCGCGTCCAATGCCTAAGGCTAGCGCAATGAACACCGCCTGCATTAGCCCGATGAGGACCATGATGGAGAAGAACTTGGCCGCGACTACTTCTCCCGCCGAGCGCGGTGAGGTCAAAATAGTGTTCCAATTGTGGTTGCGGTGTTCCAGGCGCCAGGCAGCTGCAGCGATGACGGCCACTCCCACAGTCATAAAGATTAGGCCGTAGAACAGCGTTGCTTGGGAAAGATAGCTTGCCCATCCGGCATTAAGTAACGCCAAGTTAGCGTGATAATTCGCGGCACCAATGCCGACTGCTATAGACGGCACGAGGAAGATGACAGCCCATATGTAG
The DNA here is from genome assembly GCF_001807295.1 of Corynebacterium sp. HMSC06C06. Lineage (NCBI taxonomy): Bacteria > Bacillati > Actinomycetota > Actinomycetes > Mycobacteriales > Corynebacteriaceae > Corynebacterium > Corynebacterium sp. HMSC06C06. Next base: position 67,427 of record NZ_KV788472.1, on the reverse strand, counting down.
GAGCGTCGAAATTTCAGCAGGTCGATAGCAAACATGAACTTATTCCTCCTGGGAGTCAAGCGTGCGACAAAGCACGGTGAAGATGACGGTTACAACGGCGATGAACAGTGCCCATGGAATCCACAGTGGTTCGATGCTCACTAGGCCTTCGGGGCGGAAGGTAAATGGGGATAGGACTGCGTAGTAGCCGAAGGGATTAATGAGCGTGACCGCGGTTGGGGAAAGCATTCCTGCCACACCGAGGAAGCCGCCTACTACCCCAGTGCTGAGCACCACGAGCTGGGATTCCACGCGTGCTGCCTGCCACAAAAAAATCGCCATCAGTGCGCACGAGGTTCCATATAGACCAGCTGCTGTGAGAACCCATGTGCCGGGCGAATCAATCGACTGTGCGCCAAAGAGGAATGGCGTGGTCAAGACCGCGAGCAATTCAACTACCTTTACTGCGGCTAGGACAAGGGCTAAAGCTGCGAACTTCGCGCGGAGCAGACCACCGCGGCGGTACCCGGCGATGGAATTAAGCCGCCAGCCACCGTGGAGATGCTCTACATCGGCTGCGCGGCTGGCTAACAATGCCACCTGCACCGGAGTGATGAAGGCTGTCACCATGATGTAGCCAAGGAGATGTCCGCCCCATTGACTATGTGGATCTTGCTGAAATTGTTCGGCGGTGTGCTCACTCACCAGATTCATACTGGAAAAGGCAACGATGGCGAGCGTGACGGCAAGGGCAAGCGGCAGCATCCGGGTATGCCGCATCTTGGCATATTCATTCTGCAGCATCATTGCAAGCCACCTCGTCCCGTAATCGAAATGAAGATCTCTTCGAGACTGCGGTGCGTTCTTAGTACCTGGTAGATGGGCACGCCGTGGTTGACGAGCTGCTCGCAAACCCCCGCGACGTCGCGCTCGCTTAAGTTCGGGACCCGAATGCCGCCTTCTACAAAGCGCACTGAGATACCCGCGAGTGCTTGCGCCGCTTCCTTGGGGTTCGGGGTTTCGATATAGACTTCAGGCGGCTGGGAATGGAAAAGCTCCTGCTTTGTACCTTGGAAGAGCAACTGCCCGCGATTGATAATGGTCAGCTCACTAGCCATCTTTTCGATTTCCGAGAGAAGGTGGCTCGAAACCAATACCGTTCGCCCCTCATCGGCAGCGAGGCTGACGATGAGATTGCGAATCTCTTCGATACCGGCAGGGTCAAGGCCGTTCGTTGGTTCATCAAGGATCAGAAGCTGCGGGTTACGGATCATAGCCATTGCGATGCCGAGGCGCTGCTTCATGCCCAAGGAATAGTTCGCTACTTGCTTGTCCAGCTGCTTTTCCAGCCGCACGAGGTGCACTGCGCGATCCACGTCTTCTGCTTCAGCGCGTAGAAGCCGCGCAGCGATGCGCAGGTTCTCTCGCCCGGTGAGGTGCAAATAGGCCGAAGGCTGCTCGATGAGCGAGCCGGTGCGGGCCAAGGCCCGGCTGCGCGTCTTAGGCCCGAAAGGCTCACCGAACAAGCTAATGCTTCCCTCGGTCGGCTTTGCCAGACCCAAAAGCATTTTCATGGTCGTGGACTTGCCCGAACCATTTGGCCCCAACAATCCGTGAACGACACCGTGGCCGATTGCCATATCAAGGCCGTCGACGGCCTTGAATCCCTTATATTCCTTGGTCAAACCCTGAGTTTCGACAACATATTCTGTGCTCATAACTCAATCGTTGCCCGGCGCGCCTACGCCGCACATCGCCGCGAGGCACGATTTTGCGAGTCATACCGGGGTATTAGGAGCTAAGCAGGTCAGCACGGGAGACAAATCCTGTGCGATAGGCGAAAAGAGCTGCGTGTACACGGTCCCTAGAACTAGTCTTGGCGAGCACTCGTCCAACGTGTGTCTTGACGGTCGGCATAGAGATGAACATCCGCTCACTTATCTCTGTGTTTGACCATCCCATCCCGATTGCTTCAAGGATTTCTTGTTCACGGGCAGTCAGCGATTCAAGTACCCGACGGTCTGTGCCGCTAATACTCAGCGTGTCCGTGGAGTCATCCCGCATACTGTGGACAAGGCGCTTAGTAGCGCGGGGTGAGATTACCGCGTCTCCGCGATAGACAGTGCGCAACGCGCTTAGTAGCTCCTCTGGTTCTGCGTCCTTGAGCACGAAGCCACTCGCTCCTGCTCGCAGCCCGGCTACTACATAGTCTTCGTCATCGAAGGTTGTCAGAATGATGACCTTCGTTTCCGGAAGAGTGGATGCGATTTCAGCGGTGGCGCTAATTCCATCGCGCACAGGCATCTGTACATCCATGAGCACCACATCAGCAGGCGTGGCCGCGCATTGGGTCAGCGCATCTTCGCCATTGTTTGCTTGCCAGATAACATCCATGTCTGGCTGCGAACTAATGATCTGGGCAATCCCGTGCAGGAAGAGAACTTGGTCATCTACCAATCCGACTTTCATTGCCTACTTCCTCCTACGGTGGGTAACTCTGCCTCTACTATCCATGTGCCAGCGTCACTGCGCTGTTTGAAGGTGCCACCAACCAACTCCGCTCGTTCCTTCATGCCAGCAATGCCATGTCCCTCTCCTCGAGCATCACCCATATATCCATTGCGTACCTCAAGGCGGACGATACCTTCAAGCCATTCGACTAGTACGTCTGCTTGCCCGCCACCATGTTTGTTTGCATTGGTCAAAGCCTCTTGGACAATTCGGTACAGACTTAGTGACGTCGCGGCGGAAAGCTCTTCAGGTGGCGTTCCTGTGCAGCGATATCCCACAGCAATGCCGGCGCTTCTAACGCTGTTAATAAGTTCTGAAAGATCACCGAATCCCGCCATCGGTTGAGTGCCGCGCTTTTCCCCTGTGCGCAGCAAGCCCACGACTCCCCGCATCTCCCTCAAAGAGGTCCTTCCCACGCGGGAAATAGACTTCAAAGCTTCTTCTTGCGCTTCCGTGTCTTTGGTGTAGAGCGCCCCATCGGCCTGGGCAACTATGACCGATAGCGAGTGCGTGACGACGTCATGGATCTCGCGTGCGATGAACGCCCGTTGTTCCGTCGAGCTTTTCTCGAATTCCAGGCGTTGTTTCTCTAAAGCACGCGAAATCTCTCGTGTGCGTTCTTCCTCTGCTCTCCTACGCAGTTCACCCACCAGCATACATACCGCAAGGACCAGTAGGCTCCAGCCCACGAGGAAAAGGCGCCGCGCAATATCCTGTGCTGCTTCCTGTACCGTTTGGCTCACCCAAAATACGCCGACAAAATCCGCAGTAAGCATCCCTAAAGTCAATATTCGCCGTAGGGGCGCTTCCAGCCTGCGGCGAATAATGTAAGCGACCTGCCCCGCAAGGAATATGATGCCTACGGTGAGTTCCACCTGGAACAGGCTGGCGAAGAGCACCACTGATGCAACGAAGACCACCAGGCGTGGCCACCGCCTGCTAATAATTGGCACTAGCACAACCAAGGCGATAATCAGGTAGTCAAAGAGCGGCCGGGACATCAGGTCCCTACCGATGAGAGACGCCGCTCCGCATAAAAGTGACACCGCCAGGTCACGAATCATTCGCCTATCAGAAAAGACTTCCACGCCTCTACGCTATCCGGTTCGATGAGTTAAGTAGTCATGCCTGAGTACGATTTCGCCGGCCATTTTTTATCCAAGGCCGGGCCCAAATAGAACTCATTCTCCACAAATTAGGGCAGCCAAAGTTAGGAAATCTGCGACCCAAACTAATGTCTTGGGATACCGTGACGAGAGCAACATTACAGAACAGACTGAAAGGAACGCTCGTGAACGCAGTTACTCATGACGCTGAGCATCACTCTGATTCTCCGGTAGCGCAGCTTGCCCAAGTTGCCATCGACAACGTCACGCGTATCTACCCATACGCTTCCCATCATGTGCAGACCTCGAGCAGCGATAATAGGACTCCGGATGAGCTCCACCCGAGCTTCGGTAACTCTTTCGACTGGCACTCGAGCGTCCACATGCACTGGCTGCTTTCCAGCCTCCTTTCCTCCGACGAGGATGCTTCCGGCGCTTGGCGCAAAGAGGCATTGCGCATCCTCGAGAACCACCTGATCGCGGAGAACATCAAGACCGAGGCCGACTACCTGCGCGCTAACCCGACGTGGGAGCGCCCATACGGCTGGGCATGGGCAGTACAGTTGGCATCCGAGCTTAAGTTTCCCCAGTAATCGAGCTCCAGGCCCTGGCCGAGGGCGTAGCCCCACTGGCCGATGCGGTATTCGACAACACCTTGTCTTGGCTGGGCAAAGCCTCCGAGCCAGTCCGCCACGGTCTGCACACCAACACCGCGTTCGACCTGAAGCGGATCATGAAGGCGGCGAAGGAGTTGGGCCGCGAGGACGTTGTGGAGGAAATCCTTGCGACTGCAAAGAAATTCTTCGCCGAAGACAAGGCCTGGGAGTTCGAGCAGGAGCGCAGCGGACAGGACTTCCTCTCCCCTGGCCTGTGCGAGGCAGACCTGATGCTTGATGTGCTTGACGACGCCGAGTTCGCAAACTGGGCAGAGGGCTTCCTGGCACGCCTGTATGCCGATTCGCACATCCTGAAGCCTGCACAGGTTTTTGATCCGACCGACGGGTACCAGGTCCTCCTCTACGGCCTTGGCATGACTGTCCTGGCTAGCGCGCTGCGCATTTTCGAAGCTACGAAGGATACGCACCCAGAGCTTGCGCAAACCATCCGCGAGCGCAGCGCCGAGCTTCTCGCGCCAGGCCTCGAAGCCGCAATCACCGGTGACTACATGTCTTCGCACTGGCTTGCCACCTTTGCTTGGGAAGCACACCTGGAAGCTGAGCGCCTGAACGTCCCTCACCCGTGGGCGCGCCAGTAGCCTGCAGCCGCCATCTGCTTTCGACCTAGCCGTCGAGTCCTTCCGCGATGGCGTCAGCAATCTTATCGATGATCTCTTTGTCCACAGACTGACCGCTAACCGTTACTGTGTCGCCCTGGGCTGCGCCCAAGGACATCAGCATCATGGCCGAATCGGCATCAGCTCGGTCGTCATCGAATGCAATGACAATGTCGCCCGCTGCCTCCGCGGCCATCTCAGCTACCTTCGCTGCAGGGCGTGCATGGAGACCTGCAGCATCAGCCACGGTTGCCGACCGTGAGTATGCATCGCCGTCTGCGACGCCTGCCGTGCCTTCCGCCACTTGCTTTGGCACGAACACCTCGATGGCGCGCTCGGCAGCAACAGCAACTGCGTCAAGGTCATCACCTTGCTGTGCCGCGGTAGCCGCAGCGATAGCGGCCTCCACGAGCGGCGCGTCCACGAACTTTACCGGCTCATCGTCGAGGAACTCCAACACCGACTCAACGGTCATCGTTGCCGAGCCCAAGTCGGTGAGAACGACAACTGCGAGGCCTTCACCGAGCAGGTCATTAATAGCTGACTCGATGAGGTCATACGAGGTTCCGATTTCACCGGACGCTAGACCACCCGCGCCTGCGATACGCACGTCAGCTGCCATCTGCCCAGCCAGCTCAGCAAGGCCTTCGGCCAGCTTTGCGGAATGCGACACCAGGACCAGGCCCACTTTCGGTTCTGCCATGCCCTAGCCCTCCTTTACAGCGGCGGCTGCCGCCGCCGCTGCTGCAGCGATAAACAGCGCGGTCGAAGCAGCACCTGGATCCTTGTGGCCAGCAGAGCGCTCGCCCAAGTAGGAAGCACGGCCCTTGGTGGCAACGAGTGGAATGGTTGCCTCGGCGCCTTCGGCTGCGGCATTGGCTGCCGCGCGCAGAACGTCGGCAACTCCCGCCCCGGCATCAGCCTGCTCGCGGGCAGCACGCGCCGCCGGCGCCCACGCATCAACCATGGTTTTCTCCCCTTCGGCGGCCTTACCACGGGTGGTGATGCCCTCGAGTGCAGCCTCGATAAGTGCAGCAACACCAGCGCTATCGAGTTCGTCGGAGCCGACTGACTTAGCAGCGCGCAGGAATGCAGTTCCCAAAAGCGGACCAGATGCACCGCCGACGGTGGACATCAGAGTCTTGGCCGTCAGCTTCAGCACATCCACGATGCTTGCGGGAGCATCTGCTTCAAGCTTCTCAACGACAGCACGGAAACCACGATCCACGTTTTCGCCATGGTCGCTATCGCCGATGACACGGTCAAGCTCAATGAGCTCCTCGCGGTGCTCGTGGGCCTGCTCCGCGCAGCCCTTCATCCAAGCCAGGGCCCATTCGGTGTTCAAAGTTTCCACAGAAGTCACTTTATTCTCCTTGGCGTAGTGCGGCGGTATGGCAGGGGGCGTCGAACAGCGCGATGTCGTCATCATCAGCGCGCATAACGGTCACGGAACATCCCGCCATGTCTAGGCTGGTTACGAAGTTGCCCACGAGGGAGCGCTCGATGCTTACGCCGGCTTTCTCCAGCAGCTGTGCCACCCGGCGATAGACCACGTAGAGCTCCGATGCCGGGGTGGCACCCATGCCGTTGACTACGACGATGGTGCGCTCGCCTTCTGCCAACTTCAGGTCGGCAAGAATCGGCTCCATGAGATGATCAGTGACATCGTCCGCGGAGACCAACGGAATCTCCTTGCGGCCCGGCTCACCGTGGATACCGACGCCGAGCTCAACCTCATCATCTGCGAGGTCGAAGGAAGGCTTGCCCACGTGCGGCACAGTGCAAGAACTCAGTGCTGCACCCATGGTCGCAGTGTTCTCCACGACCTTCTTCGCCACTGCCGTGACAGCAGCTAGATCATCGCCGCGCTCAGCCGCGGCGCCCGCAAGCTTTTCGACGAGAAGCGTGCCCGCCACACCGCGACGGCCCGCAGTGAAAGTGGAGTCTTCCACCGCGACGTCATCATCAACGATGACCTGGCTGACCTCGATGTCATCAAACTCAGCCAGCTCAGCGGCAGTATCGAAGTTTAGAACATCGCCGGTGTAGTTCTTCACGATGTAGAGCACACCAGCGCCAGCATTAACCTCGTCGGTCGCCGCTTGGATCGCATCCGGCGTCGGCGACGTAAACATCGCGCCCGGCACCGCCGCATCCAACATGCCGTGCCCCACGAAGCCTGCGTGGAGCGGCTCATGGCCTGAGCCACCACCAGAGACAATCGCAACCTTGCCCTCGTTCTTCTTCTGCGCACGCGCCACAAACAGCGGCTCCGTAAAGCGCTTGACGATGTCGCCGTGTGCCAGCGCGAAGCCGTCTACAGACTCCGCCACTACGTTTTCCGGTGAGTTGATGAGCTTTTTCATCACGAATCTCCTTGGGATGTCGAATTAACCCAATTTTCACTGGTAATAACAGTGCCGAGCCTACACGCGGATCCGCATAGATGAACGCAGCCCCACTGCCGCAGATACATGGATAGACTCTAGTGTCATGAATGCCTCCATGCCCGGCCTTGCGGCCTTCCTGCACGGTTCAAGCCCCATCGATCTACTTCAGTGGGTCTCTGCGATCCTGTCCCTGGATGACGATTTCTCGCAAAAGCCTGCCGAGTTCTTTGAAGCCATGTGGGATAACCCCGCCCCAGAGACGACCGCGGTACTCTGGGCCGCCTCCCTGCTGGATGAAGATAAAGAGCGCGTAAAGCTCCATCGCGCTGAGCTCGCCCGGCGCGATGACTTACCGCAGGAACCGACCTGGCTTGCTCACCTTGAGCAAGCCCGCGTAGTCAACGTCATCGAGGCTACGCAGTACTACGGGGATGTCCATTACTACACCCTCGAGCTTTCCGTCCCGCACTCTGCGCCCCTGACGGTGAATGTCTCCATTGACCTAGCAGGCGGCAATGGCTCGATTTATGACTGTTTCCTCACCGAGGCCAATGCACAGCAGGTTATGGAGATCATGTCCAAGGATGAGTCGATGGAGAGCTTCGGCCCTACGAGTCAGGAGGGCCTGGCCGATTTCCTCAGCAACGCCATCTGGCTAGATGAGATCACAGTCGACGACGGCCCTGGTGAAAGCTGGCCTACCACCCGTCCGCTGCTGCGCTGGGTGCTCTCGCTACTAGATAATGTCCCGGCTACTGTCTCCAGTCCCGGTATCATCGGCCGCCGTATTCGTCTTGAAGAAGGCGATAATTCCGAAACTGAAGAAACATTGGCCGCCTTCCTGGATGCCGTTCCGCTTAAGAAGGAGGAGGCCGATGCTGCCGAGACGCTACTCAGCATCACAACCAATTACACCATGGCCGACCTCTACCACTGGTCCCCACTGCGTGTGGAAATGGCTCTGACCCTCGTAGCCCGTAAAGTCATGGCCAGTGACTCATTCCTCCGGTGCTTCCCACGCGTTCTCACCAAGTTCGTCACCTGGACTGGCGAGGTCTCAGGACGCCCCGCCCACATCCAAAGGCAGCTCGACTCAGCACTAAAGGAAGAAGGAAAGCGCTTCCGAAAGGAACTTGAAGCACAATTCGACTTCGACTCCTATGACTACGGCCCAGATGCCATCGGCCTCGGCCCTGGCATGCCCGTCCCCGAGACCTCCCGCTTCGACGCACAGCTTGACGATTCCCCTCTCCCCTCCGAGGACACCCAACTCAGCGCCCTAGACCCAGACGTCATCGCTGGGGTAAAGCAATGGGACGCACTTATCACCGAGTGGTTCAACGATCACCCAGAGGTCGATCCGGAACTGCTGACATCCACTCGACGTCTCCTGAGCGCCCTAGCCCACGACAAACCGAAGCAATTTAGCTCGACCAACGCCGCAGTGGAGCGCAGCGTCGCCGCACTTCTAATCGCGGTCTCCGAGATCAACGCCGTGCCATTCGTAGTCGCCCAGATCCAACGTGACTTCGATTTACGCACCAGCCCCCGCTCGCGTGCCGATACCCTCCACAACTATCTTTACGATGCCGCTATCCACTCCGGCCGCCCCTTGAGCGACTACCTCATCTCTCACACACGGCGAAGCATGGTGAGGAGAACTCATGTGTAGTCCATAATGGACACCATGTCTGCTTTCGGTGAAGTCCTAACCCAGCTCCGTGAAAATCAGCCTCAAGGCTCGTACGGCATTAAGTTCGAGAAATTAATGGTCAACTACTTCCGAACGGATCCCGTCCTCCAGGATCAGTTCTCGGAAGTCAGCCGGTGGAGCGATTGGGAGTTCAACGGCGGTAAGCAAGACACCGGCATCGACCTCGTTGCCCGGCGCGCCGAAGACGACGCGTGGGTTGCCATCCAGTGCAAGTTCTACAAGCCGGATACCTATATTCAGAAGCGTCACCTCGATTCCTTCTTTGAGGCATCCGGACGCTCGTTTACTACAGACAAAGGCACAGAATCCTTCGCACAGCGAATCATCATCTCCACGTCGGAGCGATGGTCAAAGAATGCTGAGGAGATGCTGGAGCACCAGCTCATCCCGACCAACCGTATCGGCACGGCAGCGATTTCAGAATCCCCTATCGACTGGGATGTGACCTTCCCGGGTTCTGAGATCGAAATTAACCTCACCCGGCGCGAGGTTTTCTCCCCGCGTCCACACCAGCAAGAAGCGATCTCGAAGGCTATCGCAGGCTTTGAAACACACGACCGTGGAAAGCTCATCATGGCGTGCGGTACGGGAAAGACGTTTACCGCCCTGCGTCTGGCGGAACAGTTTGCAGAAAACAACGGCGGGCGTGCCCGCGTCCTCTTCCTCGTTCCCTCCATCTCCTTGCTCTCGCAGACGTTAAAAGAATGGACCGCACAGAACCAGGAGCACCTGCCTCTGAAGTCCTACGCAGTCTGTTCGGATACGAAGGTCTCCAAGAAGGCTGAAGACATTGCCTCCTATGACTTGGAGGTTCCGGTCTCTACCAACGGCAAGAACATTGCCGAGCGCACGGCGCAAGGCAAGCGTCGTGCCGGTATCAACGTCGTCTTCTCCACGTACCAGTCCATCGAGGCCATTCACGAGGCCCAAGCGGAGTACGGCATGGATGACTTCGATCTCGTGATCTGCGACGAGGCCCACCGCACCACCGGCGTAACCCTCGCCGGGGAGGACGCCTCCAACTTCGTGAAGATTCACGACGAAAAATACATCAAGGCCAGCAAGCGTCTCTACATGACCGCGACTCCCCGCCTGTTCGATGACAACGTAAAGGGCAAGGCCGAGGAACATTCCGCGGAGTTGGCCTCCATGGATGACGAGGCAGTCTACGGTCCAGAGTTTTACCGCCTCGGTTTCGGCGAGGCCGTGGATAAGGGTCTACTCACTGACTACAAGGTCCTCGTCATGACGGTCGAGGAAGACATCGCTGCCGACGTCCTCGCCGCCAACCCCACCAACGAAATCAACCTCACCACCGCCTCTGCCATGATCGGCGCGTGGAACGGACTCGCGAAGCGTTCGGGTGCCGAGCAGGACACGAAGTCCGGCTTTGAGGCCAATGCACAACCCATGCGCCGTACCGTCGCCTTCGCCAAGGACATCAAGGCCTCGAAGATCATCCAGGAGACCTTCCCCACGCTCATCCGCCAGTACCAAGAGCAGCTCAAGGACCACGCCGCAACCAACGACGTCAGCCTGCTCAACATCGATCTCCAGGTCGCCGTTGAGCACGTCGATGGCACCATGAACGCCCTCGAGCGCGGCAACAAGATCTCGTGGCTCGAGTCCTCCATCCCTGAGGACGAGACCCGCATCCTCACCAACGCACGCTGTCTGTCCGAGGGCGTGGACGTCCCTGCCCTCGATAGCGTCATCTTCTTCCACCCGCGCAACTCCATGGTGGACGTAGTCCAGTCCGTCGGCCGCGTCATGCGCAAAGCCGAGGGCAAGGACTACGGCTACATCATCCTGCCCGTCGCCATCCCACCGGGAGTCTCCCCGTCCCAGGCCCTCAATGACAACACACGCTTCCGCGTCGTCTGGCAGATTCTCAACGCCCTGCGCGCCCACGATGATCGCTTCAACGCGAAGGTCAACTCGATTGCGCTCAACGAGAAGGTCGAGCTGCCCATCGATATTCAGCCCGTGCCGAACCCGAAGCCAGACGACAAGCCTACCGACGACGATCCGGCCACAGCCAGGAAGAAGCTCAATGCTTCAGATGACTCCCCAACCGACCGGTCCGAAGCATCCAACGAGCAGGACGTCACCGCGGAGCAGATGACGCTGTTCTCCCTCGAGGCCTGGCAGGAAGCCATGTACGTCAAGCTGGTCGACAAGGTCGGTACGCGTACTTATTGGGAAGACTGGGCTGACGATGTCGCCACTATCGCCGAAGCACAGATCGCCCGCATCAAGGCACTCATCAATGCTGCGGACGACACCATCCGCAAAGAATTCGAGGTCTTCATCGAGGGACTACGCGGCAACCTCAACGACTCGATCACCGAGGACGAAGCCATCAGCATGCTCTCGCAGCACCTGATCACTGCACCGGTCTTCAATGCGCTGTTCACCGAGCACGACTTCGCCGCGCACAACCCGGTCGCCCGCGTCATGCAGCGCATGGTCGATGCGCTCTCGGACGCTAAGCTCGAATCCGAGACCGAGTCTCTGACGAAGTTCTACGAGTCGGTTCGCATCCGCGCCTCCGAGATCTCCTCCGCTTCCGGCAAGCAGCAAGTGATCAAGGACCTCTACGAGCGCTTCTTCCGAAAAGCCTTCAAGAAGCAGTCCGAGGCCCTCGGCATCGTTTACACCCCGGTTGAGATCGTCGACTTCATCCTGCGCTCCGCGGACCAAATCTCCCGCTGGCACTTCGGCAAGGGCCTTACCGACGAAGGCGTCCACATTCTCGATCCGTTTACGGGCACCGGCACGTTCATGGTCCGACTCCTCCAGTCCGGTCTCATCGAGCCCGACGACCTCGCGCGCAAGTACGCGACCGAGCTCCACGCCACCGAGATCATGCTGCTCGCCTACTACGTCGCCGCCGTCAACATCGAGACCACCTACAACGCACTCCAGGCCGAACGCGCCCAACGTAATGGCGAATCCGAGCCCGAGTACGTCCCCTTCGACGGCATCGCACTTGCCGATACCTTCCAGATCCACGAAGAAGGCGACATCCTCGACCTCAAGGTCTTCAAGGAAAACAACGCCGCCATCCAGCGTCAAATCGACGCTCCTATCAATATCATCATCGGTAACCCGCCCTACTCCGTAGGCCAGACGAGCGCGAACGATAACAACCAAAACCTCAAGTATCCAACGCTCGACAAGCGCATTGAGGAAACGTTCGTCGCCAATTCCACAGCAACGAATAAGAACTCCCTCTACGACTCCTATCTTCGTGCATTCCGCTGGTCCATAGACCGACTCGGTACCCACGGTGTCATGGCTTTTGTATCCAACGGCGGATGGATCGATGGCAACACCGCTGACGGAGTTCGATTGTCTCTTGACGATGAACTCAGCGACATTTACGTCTATAACCTTCGCGGTAACCAACGCACCGCCGGCGAGCAATCCCGCAAAGAAGGCGGCAAGGTATTCGGTTCCGGCAGCCGTAATACCGTTGCCATCATTATCGCCGTTAAGCGCGAAATCCCCGACGATGTATGTATCCACTATCGCGATATCGGTGACTACCTCAGTGCTGAAGACAAACTCAACATTGTCGATCATTCAACTCTAGATAACGTCGACTGGCAGATCATTGAGCCCAATGTGCACGGCGACTGGCTCAATCAACGGAGCGAAGATTTCGAATCCTGGCCAGCTATCGGCGACAAAAAGAAAACCGCTAGCGCCAAAATATTTAGCACCTTCGGTGCTGGGCTGCAGACCAACCGCGATTCGTGGGTATATTCTTCGAGCAAAAATGAACTTAGCAGCTTGATTGAAAAGCTTACCAGTAACGTGGCGGTGGCTACCGAGAGCTGGGATAAGTGGGCCACGAATGCAAAGGTAACTAAGGCCAACGAGTCAACTGTGGCTCAGTTCCTCACAGAATATCCCGAGCTCTCCGACCCTCGTTTCATTAAATGGTCACGCAGTCTCCGTCACCATGTTGCGAAAGGCGAGTCCGCAGTAATCCACAGCGATGGATTCACGACTGGTTTGTACAGACCATTTAACAAACAACGCGTATATTTCGACAGCTATCTTAACCACGAACGCAGCCAATTACCCCGCATGTTCCCCACCCCATTACATGCCAACTTCGGAATTCTATTCACTGCTCCAGGCGAATCAACGCTTCCTTCTGCACTCGGAGCAAATCTCATACCAGACTTGCACGTCATCGCTACCACTCAATTCTTCCCCCGCTGGACCTGGGAACCCATTGAGGCGCCGGAGGGTGAGCTGGACTTTGGGATGGGGGCATCGGAAAGCTCGGAGCCTGGTACGGAGGGAGAAATCCTCGACGGGTACCGGCGCGTGGACAACATCACAGACGAGATTCTGGGAATTTACCACGAGGCGCTGGGCTCGGATGTGACGAAGGATGACATCTTCTGCTTCGTCTACGGGCAGCTGCATGACCCGGGGTATCGGGAGAAGTACGCCGCGGACCTGAAGAAGATGCTGCCGCATATCGAAACGCCGACGTCGCGGGCGCGGTTCGACCAGCTGGCTGCCGCCGGCTGGGAGCTCATGGATCTGCACGTGAACTACGAGGGCGTGGAGCCGTGGCCGTTGACAGTGGATGTGAAGGCATCCTCAGACAAGTCCGACCGCGAGACGTGGCGCGTGCAGAAGATGAAATGGGCGAAGAAGAAGGATCCGTCTACTGGGAAGAACGTTAATGACGTGACGACGCTCGTCTACAACAAGTCCGTGACGGTGCGCGACATTCCGGCTGAAGCGGACGAGTACATGCTCGGCTCGCGGTCTGCGCTGGCGTGGATTATTGACCGGTACCAGGTGAAGAAGGACAAGGCATCGGGAATCGTCAACGACCCCAACGACTGGGCTGACGAGGTGGGAAATCCGCGGTACATCGTGGACCTCATCGCGAAGGTCACGCGCGTGGCGGTGGAGACGGTGCGGATTGTTGAAAGTATTCGAGAGGATGATGAGTAGAGATGAGCTCACAGATTTATAACTGGCAGTCCATGTTGCCGGTGGTCCTCGAGGTCGCCGCGGATGGAAAGCCACACCACCGCACCGACTACAAAGAAGCCGTTCGCCTTGTCTCCGAAAGGGATTTTGGAGACGAGGCGTACCGCAAGTTAGCAACTAAGCTCGCTTACGAAGATCGCGCTGGATGGGCCATTTGGGAGCTTAAGCGTTCCGGGTTACTGTCCAGCATTGAACGTGGCGTCACTCAAATCACCCCCGAAGGCATCGAGTGGCTCAAGGACAATCCCTATCCGCTGAGCCGCGAACAACAGAGAGAGTTTGTGAAGATGCGTGACCGTGTTCTCGAAGCGAAGGGGACGATCGAAAAATCCTCAACTGAAGATGACGCCGACGAACCTGAAACGAGCGACGACTACGTGTGGGTGCTCCGTGCAGGTAAGGACGGAGTTCGTGAAAAACGCGCTCTCCGCGAGAATCTCGGTCTACCCGGTATGTACTACAGCCCAGAAGTCGAGGATGCAGAGTCACTCGACGAGATCAAGAAGGCCATGCGCGCTGCCTTCCCGGACTGGAAGCGTGGCCAGATAAACACTCAAGCTGGCCAACTGTACCGCTTCCGCACGAAGCTCCAAGTTGGAGACATCGTTCTTATGCCAAGCAACCATGTCCATGGTGCGGTGTACCACGGGATTGTCACTGGCCCTGTCACCATTGATCGCAGCGAACCTGACGTCGAGGCTCATCTTCGCGTTCCGATCGAGTGGAGTAAAGAACCTTTCCAGCGCGATGAATTAGGCATTGATCTGCGGCGTTCCATCACAAGTTTGCTGACGATCTCGCAGGTAAAAAGGAACAACGCACACGAGCGCTTTTTGTCGGTCATCGACGGTTCTGGGGACCCGGACTTCAACGTGCAGGATTTCTCCCCAGCAGAGTCGTTTACGCTCGACTGGATTGGCTTCAATCGCGAATTCGCAGAGCGCCTTCTGCCTTATCGTCACAATCGCACAGCGCTGCTGGACACACTTCGTGAGGCTGCACGGCTATCGGAGCGCCCATCGCTGTTCAATATGCTGTGGGAATGGTCAACTGAAAACGGTAAAGAGGAGGCCACGGATATCGATCCATTTACGGTCTATGCACTCATCAATCGCTCGCTGACCATATCCAATAAAGAAGCGATTTATCGAGGGCTCAAGGAAGCATTCGATATTAGCGCCGAGGTTCCAACATCGGTTGATGGCTTGCCAGTACGTAACAACTTGTCAGCACGCTTCGAATCGAAGAACACCGATCCTGGAAATACCGCCTTCTATGACGGAATCTGGACGCTCTTCGAGGCCGCTCTGCGATACAACCCACGCGAGAAACACGGTCACTCCCGAGTCGACTTCATTGATGCGTACGACGCCGCAGTCAAGGACCGTTCACAGGTGGCATACACCATGGGGCTGTTTTGGATTCGTCCTGAAACCTTCATGGCCCTCGACCGTCGCAATGCCGACTTCCTTAAATCCGAAGACGGCATGGGCATCGATGTGGTCGGCACTGTAACTGACGGTGCCTCGTATCTCGCAACGCTTACAGATGTCGCCGACTGGCTCCAGGATTCCACGATTGATCCGCCAACTTTCGCAGGATTGTCGGCAACAGCATTCCAATACGCGCAGAACGAATCTGAAGCACCTGTCGAATCAGAACTCGAGGAACTCACTGAAGAAGCGCAGGAAACTTACTCCATCCAGGATATTCTCAACGCTGGTTGCTTCCTCGACCGCAAACAACTCGAGACTATCCTCCGCCGATGGCGCGAAAAGAAGAACCTCATCTTGCAAGGGCCGCCGGGGACCGGAAAGACCTGGCTCGGCCGAAAGCTTGCTTACGCGATGCTCGAGGACTCCTCCGACGAGACAATTACCGCAGTGCAGTTCCACCCGTCGACATCCTACGAAGACTTCATCGAAGGGTTCCGCCCTGCCAGTGACGGCCACCTCCGACTTCAGCCGGGCCCATTCCTTAAGGCTGTGAGAGCCGCCGGTGACGACGAGGGCCGTAAGCACTTCATCATTATCGAGGAGATCAACCGCGGCAACCCCGCGCAGATCTTTGGCGAAATGCTCACTCTGCTTGAGGCAGACAAGCGCAACTCTGAAAGCGCACTTACCACGATTTACTCGCCCGACAGCGACCCCATTTACTTGCCAGAGAACCTCTACGTCATCGGCACGATGAACCAAGCGGATCGCTCACTCGCGATGGTCGACATGGCTCTGCGCCGACGCTTCGCATTCGTCGACCTCCAGCCACAGTTCAATGAACGATGGCTCCATTTCTGTTCGGCTGAATGTGGATACGACCGCGAGACACTCGCGACCATCGGTATGAAGCTCGCGGCGCTCAACGCCCGTATTGCTAACGACGTGAATCTGGGACGCGACTACGGCGTAGGCCATAGCTTCGTGACGCCACGAAAGTCGTCGAAGCCTTTGAGCGGAGACGAGACGCGCAAGTGGTTCGACGCGATTATCGACACCGATCTAGCTCCGCTACTGCGCGAATACTGGTACGACCAGCCCGATGTCTTGGAGGATGCACTCCGTGAACTTCGAGCCTGACGATTCGCCGGGGAACATCAGCAAACATGTGCCCATGCGCAGTGTGTGGCTACTGCAGCTTTATGCCTCTGAGGCATACCGACGTGGGGTCATCACCGACGCCGCGGTCGATGCTGCAGATGCTGAGTTGCCGGTCTTGCTCACCACCATGCTGTGTGAGGCAGTCGAGCGTCGTCTCACCCGTGAGCTCAGCGTCGGATTCAGCCGTCGCGCCGCAACCCTATACCGCGTGCGCGGCAAGATCGACGTCTATGCCACGCAGCGACACAGGCTACTCGACAAGGGACAGATTCGGTGTGAGTTTAACGAGCTGACCAGCGACCACCCCGTCAACCGTTACCTACTTCGGGCCGTGCGTTACGCAGAAAAGCTCATCCAACAGCTGGATCCCGCGATGGCGACACGGTGTCGTCGCCTGGCGCGTTCCTTCGAAGCAGTCGGGGTGCCGTTTGTTTCGTCGGCGTCAGGACCCACCGGCCGTCTCTCCCCTGCCGATGTCCACCCCACGGCCGTAGCTTCGTTGCTGCTCAATCTCTTTGTTCCGCGTTCCGGTCTGGGTCCGCACGCGTTCGCCCGCGCAGAGGTCACCGAAACATACTTGCGTGCGCTCTTCGAGCGGGCGCTGCTCGGAATCTACCGCTGCCATCTCACGCCCGTGGGTTGGACAGTGCGTGGAGCCCGGTATATGAACTGGCCACTCAATTCACCGACACAGGCACAACTTCCGCGAATGCTCACGGACATCATGCTCACTGCACCAGATGGCACCGAAGTCATCGTCGACGCCAAGTTCACATCTATGGCAACGAGCAACCGCACCAACACTGGATACACTCTCAAGTCTGGGCACCTCTATCAAATCCAGTCTTACGTGCTTGCACACGCCGCAGTACTTGCTGAGACGGGAGAAGTCCGGCCGGTCGCAGGCGCGATGGTTTATGCAGCTCTGGGGGCACCGACAGCAGCTTTTGCCCGGCGTCAACATTTTCGTATTCATGGCCACGATTTTGCGTTTACGGCTTTAGACCTGAGTGGCCGCCCAAGCACGGTGCGGGATGGAGCGCTTGCTGCGCTCGGAGTAGAAGTCCCATAGCATCGGCAGCTCACGCCGCGCTTTATAAGGAAGGACTCTGTAACAACTACTTCCGAATTTACGCGTAATGAGGCGTTTCTATACCCATCAATTTAGCTTTTCAGCGTTGGGAGATTGATTCCGCGGCTTCACTGGCACCGTTGTTTAGAAGGTCGTGTCAGCGTGGGATTTACATTGTCGAGTTCGCCAATGGTGAACGTTTTGTGGGCAAGACGATTCACATGCCTACGCGGTTTCGCACTCATGCTCATGGCTCCAAGCATCATCCAGCAGGTCAAGTCCTGGGATCTGGACGAGCCAACCAATCGCCTCGATGTCAAGCACCAGCACCAAATACTGAGCCTTGTCTCACAGCAGCCGATGACGAGCATCATCGCCCTGCACGACCTCAATCTCGTGGCGTCGTATTGCGACGAACTGGTGGTGCTGCAGTCTGGCCAGGTACACGCCGCGGGTACTCCCCGGGAGGTTCTCACCGAGGAGCTCATCCGCGACGTCTACGAGATAGAGGCAACCGTGACTGAGCACCCCAAGCGTGATGGCTGCTCATCATCTTTGACTAGCACTATCCCCCTTGGCTAGCGCAGCGGGTCGAAGTCCTTAATCTCCGGCAGGGTCTCCCCTGTCTCAATGAGGTGAGCGAGGGCGCGGCCGGAAGCTGGGCCGAGGACAACGCCCCACATGCCATGGCCGCCGGAGACGTAAACGTTCGGCGCCTTGGTTGCACCGATGAGAGGCAGGCCGTCTGGGGTGACTGGGCGGCTGCCCACCCATTCGTCCTGACGGTCATCGAAGTTGATGCCAGTGAACATCTCACTCGCGTGCTTGATCATGGACTGCACGCGCTTGGGATCGAATGGCGCATCAGCGTCGCGGAACTCCATGGTTCCGGCGATGCGGAAACGCCCCTGGTACGGGGTGCAGGCAAGACGCTGGGCTGGCAGGTAGACCGGATAGTCGATAGAATTGTCGCCGGTGTCGACGCTGAAGGAATAGCCGCGGCCTGCTTGTACGCGGGTACGCACTCCAAGGCGGCGAGCGAGCTTCGGCAGCCATGCACCAGTTGCGATAACCACGTTATCCGCCTGCAGGCGCTCACCCGTGGAGAGCTCAACTACTGGCTTGCGGGTGGACTGGACATCCACCACGGAAGCGCCGGTGCGGATTTCGACGCCGCGGGAGCGGAGGGCGTCGGCAAGCTTGTGTGCAAACGGGCCCGGCTCAAAGTAGCGCTGGTTGCCCAGCTTGAATACGAGGTTCACCGAATCAGACAGGTGTGGGACAAAGTCGCGAGGATTGGAAATTTCCTCGAAAGGCACTTCCTGGCCGTGGCGTACGGCGCCTTCGACCTCTTCGATGAAGCCGGCGGCCTCAGCCTCATTCTTGAAGGCGATGATAAATGGGCTGTCCTTGGTCCAGGATTCCACGCCGCCCTCAACGAGCTCGTCGTATGCGCCCAGCGCCTTCAGGTTGATGGGAGTCAGCGCCTTCATGGTGCGGTCCCATGCGCGCTGGTTCGCGTTCGCCATGAACCGCACACCGAAGTCCACGACCTTGGGGTCCGGAACCAGCGGCACGTGCAGTGCTGCGTTCGGGTCGAGGAATGCCTGAGGGGTGTAGCGCCACAGCTCACTGTTTGCCAGCGGGATGGTCTTACCCGGGCTCAACCAACCGGCGTTGCCCCACGAGGAGCCGGCTGCCACGCCGTCGCGGTCGATGACTGTGACCTCGTATCCGGCTTTACGCAGGAACCAGGCGGTGGACAAACCCACCATGCCCGCGCCGATAACGATTGAATGATTTGCCACCACTTTCTGCTCCTTAGATAGTCACGGTTTTAGCCAGCCCCTGCATTGGCGCAAGCTAGGTTCTATGTCACATGTTGAGACAATTGTGGGAAATGCTACTACATCCCATAGACCGCGACATCCGTTTTGAATAGGCGCAGTTAAAACCAGAAACAGTAGAACTCTGAGCAAGAATGGGCGGTGACAATAATTAAATAGCGCCCATTACGTTTTAAGTAGTTCCATCGGAGGGCTCCGAGGATTCATTTCGTAGTCCCCTAATCGGGGCGGGTTATGTTTACTCCGTTCCCTCACCCCCCTTCGGGACTGGAGGAACACCCCCTCCATTCATTAAGAGACGCGACCTAGAAGGGTCACCGCGCCCCGGGATCGCCATGCAAGCTCTCGCGGTAGAACTTCCTTTGCCTAAGAAGGATGTCGCCTCCTTACTGGGCCCAACACTCGAATCCTTGTCCCGCGCGCTACATCGCCTACACAAGACGGGCATCCTCGACCCACACGGAGCGACCATTGTCATCATGGTTCCCAGCGCGCTGGGGCAAGCTGCGGAAAGCTAACGGATAGCCGCACGGGCACAGCCAAATCTCCCGAAACACATATCGCGGCAGACGCAGCGAAGTGCAAAGAAGTACACCGGATTACATTGGCTTACAGCGAAGTACATCAAAGTACAGTGAAGTACACTGAAGTACATCGAAGTACATTAGTTCTCGGTATGAACCAGTGGAGAAACTCATGGAACGAATCCGTAACCCATTCACCGCCGCCCTCGGCGTTAGTCCGGCAGTTCTTGCGGGCCGTGAGGAAGAGCTCGATCTCATCACCATGGCAATGCTCGGCGGTCCTGGTGCCCACGAACGGGTCAGCGTCGTCAGTGGTGCTCGCGGCAGCGGCAAGACGGTCTTTCTCAACGCTGTCGAGGACCGTGCTTCCCAACTTGGCTGGACCATCATCTCCGAAACAGCTACACAGGGCGTCGTCGAGCGCATTCGCAATACAGCCGAGCGCAATCTTCAGGAATTCTCCCCTGCGGACAAACGTCGCCTCTCCGGCATTTCAATCGCCGGTATTGGCTCCATCAATTGGGAAACTGATCCAATCTCCCCCACACAATCATCACTGCGTACCGCCCTTACCGCGTTGCTCGACGCCAAGGCACAACTCGATTCCATCACCGGTCAACCGCCCAGCGGCGTACTGATCACCCTCGACGAGCTCCATTACACAAATCGCGACGAAATCATTGAATTCGCTACAACGATTCAACACCTCCTCCGGGAGAATCGTGAAATCACAGTCATCATGGCGGGTATCCCCTCGGCTGTGAAGCCCTTGCTTTCTAGTCCGGACGGTTCCAATCCCATCACCTTCCTTCGCCGTGCTAACCGCATCGATCTCGGAGCAATCCCAGATCCCGATGTCAGTTCCGTTCTCACTGACACTGCGAAAATTGCTAATTTCAGCTGGCACGAGTCAGCTCTGCGCACCGCAACTGAAGAAAGCGGCGGCTACCCCTTTTATTTCCAGCTGATTGGGCTGTGGTCCTTTTTTGAGGCCCAAAAGTCTGGTCGCACAAATATCACTGGCCAGGACGTCGCTGTGGGCATAAAGCGCGCAACAAATAAGCTCCATCAGCTCGTCCACGAACCCGCCATCGCCGACATCACCCCTGGTGAACGGGATTTCCTCATCGCCCTTGCCCAGTGCGACCTCCCCGCTCGGAATATCGATGTGCTCAGCATCATGGGGACCTCGCCGCAAAACATCAGCAACTACCGGCAAAAGCTCCTAAGCCTCGACCTCGTTATCGAAACGGCAGACCGGAAAATGACCTTCCAACTTCCACGACTCGAGGACTATCTCCTAAGCATTCAAGGGAAATAGACTCCTGATGCGCCCTACGCCGCAGATCACTCGGGGCATCGGAAAGATCTGCTTACAGCTCCCCCAGCCGCACAAGCGCCTCCTCGGTCGGCGACCCAGCAGAGGCGGCCACGGGTGCGAGCGTACACACGCTCTTTTCACGCCGCGCACTATGCCTATGATGAGATAAAACGACGTCTACCTTCTCTCACTCATGACCGCATTCTCACTCAATTTCAAGCGCTGGGAGATCGACTCCAACTCCCCTGTCGCTCCTCTCGTCGGTACGAGGTTCCGGCGCGGAATCTATATTCTGGAATTCACTAACGGGGAACGCTACGTCGGTCTTACCGAAAACATCGTCCAACGTTTCCGTACCCACGCGCATGGTTCGAAGCATCACCCCGCATGGACGGATATTTCTGCGCTCCGATTCGCCCGTGTTCCCCAGAAAGAGGCCCTCGGCCCGCTCGAGCAAACCATGATTGCCGAGCAGCTAAACGAGCGGCAACGCCTTCGAAATCGCACGTTTAACTTTGACTCGAACGAGCACAGACCGCTGGATTTCACAATCAGCGTCGAGGAGCAACAGCACTGGATTCAAGAAACCTGGGGCCGCGAGGCCTGTAACTTTAGCGAGTTTCCCAATCTCGGGCCGCTCCCGAGCCCTAAAGTCCAACGTTCCACCGACGCAGCAACGTATGCCAAGATCCTGGCTGATCTCTCCTTCGCGCTGTCCGATATCATTCCGCTCGCGCCGGATACCGAGAAAGAGTTCTGGACGCTGACCGATCTCCCTTCAACGAATAGCAACAGCCGGTACGCCGCTATCAATACTGGCGTGGTGGAAATGCTCGTCCTGCACAACGACGAGTTCTACCCGGAGGTCGGCGTCGACCATCTACCGGGGCCTTCCGGTTACCTCAACGTCTCGCCCGGTGACGAGGACACCAACGATTTCATCACGGCCATGCGCAAAGCCAAGAAGCCCGGTCAGGTACCCATCCAGTTCTCGGTTCTTCGTTACAAGCCGATTGAAGCGGTTCCCGTCTTCTATCCCCTCGGCAAGCTCCGCGACGTTATGCACGAGCGCCCCGAGTTACTGCAGGCGGCGCGCGAATTCGCCGTGAAGAATATGCGCTATCGCAACGGTGGGCTCTTCCGGCGCTTCCATAGCCGCGCGCTCACGGACGCGGTGTACCAGCATCTCATCGATGTCGGAGAGACGACAAAGCGCGGCTAGAACGAGGATGCACCGGCGCCGGCGACGCCGAGCACCACGAGCTCCGCGACCGCGATGGGATCGTCGAGGTCAATCTCGAGAATCTCGGCGGCGTCGGCAATGCGCTTACGCACGGTGTGTCGGTGGGTATTTAGCGCATCAGCGGTGCGCACATAGTGCCCGCCGTTGCGCAGATAGGCCTGCAGCGTCTGTTCATACTCGCTGCCGTGGGCCGCGTCGTACTCGCGCAACTTACCCCAGGTTTCAGCGAAGCGGTGGGCGACGGCGGCACCAACGCCTTCGTCGCCTAGCCAATTGAGCGTGCGCGACTCGGGGCCCACGAGCGCGCCAGGTTGCAAGCCGAAGGCGACTTTCTCCAAGTCACGGACAGTGGATTCGCGCAGGCGCGACCACTCGAGGGGTGAGCCGACGACAATGCGTTTACCGCCGCGGATGTCGAGGAGAAGTTCCTGAATATTGCGCATGGAACGGTTGCCGCGCAGCAGGAATAACCAGGTGAGGTCATCGACCTCCACGGCGAAGAGCAGGCGGCCTTGTTCCGCGAGATTGCGGTCAAGCGCCTCAATGAAGCGTGCATGCGCTCGTGCCGACTCGGATTTGACGAGGACGGGACGGACTTTTCCTTCCGTATCGCTGGCTTGGCGGAAGATGCGTTGCATCGATTCGTCGCGGCCTGTGAGACCAAGCTGCATAGACACGGCCAGCGTGGTGAGCTCGCGCTGTGCGCGGCGCAGCTCCTGTGGGCGTCGAATGATGAGCTCAGCGAGGCCGGCGGCGTGTTTGAGCAAGGCGCGCTGACTGGCGTCGAAGTAGTGGTCGGCCATGGCCACGAGACCATGCGTTTGATTGCCGCTCGGAGAAAGACGGTGCGCCAGAACATTGACGTCCCCCACCTTGCCGGCGATTCCAAAACCACGATGGCGCGCGTCATCGATGACATGGTTGAGCTCGATGTTTTCAAAGCCGGGCAAGACCGCCGCTGCAGACACACGGCCGTCCAAGTCCACAAGACAAACGCTCGCGTCGAGGGCCTGCGCCGTGCCGGTGACGAGCCCGTTCAGGCCCTGGCCGGCCGCGAGGTTGAGACGGCCTTGGAGCTCAAGAAGAACCTCGAGACGGCGCTCACGGCGTTGCGCGAGCTCGCGGTGCACGGCCGTGGAGACCGAAATAAACGGCACGTCAAGGGGGATGGTGAGAAGGGAGACGTCGTGGGCGAGGGCGGCGTCGGCAAGCTCGTGCGGGACCTCGGGGAAGACGACGCCCACGCCGAAGCCAATGCCGGCGGCCCCGGCGGCAGAGAGGCGGGCGACATAGTCGCTGAAAGCCTCCGGATGATCGCGAAAAGCGATGCCGGTGAGTAAAACGAGGGTGCCCTCACCGACATATTTTTCGGGATTTTCAAGCTCGCACGGGTGCACCATGCCAAAAGAACGGCCCGAATCATGGACCACGCGCAGGCCCAAATTTCGACGGCTTGCAAGCCACGAAATTGAAAGCGTATCGCCCATTTCTGCATCCACGTGCGCTGATGACCGAGTCATCACACCCCACCTTCCTATATACATTGTGTACAAATTAGCGTTTTCATTTCGACACAATGTTTATATGCCACGCTACACTCCGTCGGCACAATGACTCCCATCACATTTTTATTTGAATCGGAGGAGTGACATGCAGGACTTCAATCACCGCATTCCGCAAGAGCGGAAAGTTGTGACCCCCATCCCTGGCCCGCGCAGCCAAGAACTCGAGGAGCAGCGCGAGCAAGAGCTCGCCCGTGGCCTCGTGCCGGGCTTGCCCGCGTACATCGTGGACGGTGACGGCGGCGTCCTCGTGGACGTCGATGGCAACTCCTTCATCGACTTCGCCTCGGGCATCGCGGTGACCACCGTCGGCGCGTCCAACCCGCGCGTGACCGCAGCCATCGCTGAGGCGGCGTCGCACCTCACCCACACATGCTTTCTCAATGCACCCTACGAGGGATTCCTCCAGGTCTCGAAGAAGCTCAACGAACTAACCCCGGGCGACCACGAAAAGAAGACCGCACTGTTTTCGACCGGCGCGGAGGCCATTGAGAACGCCGTGAAGATTGCACGTAACTACACGGGCAAGAACCGCATCGTCGTCTTCGACGGCGCGTTCCACGGCCGCACGAACCTCACCATGACCATGACGGCGAAGAACAAGCCGTACAAGTCTGGCTTTGGCACCCTCGCCTCTGATATCTACCGCGTGCAGGGTTCCTACCCGCTGCGCGACGGCCTGAGCGGCGCAGACGCGGCGGAGCGCACCATCCGCTCCATCGAGCAGGTCATTGGCGCGGAGGACATCGCAGCACTTGTCATCGAGCCGCTGCAGGGCGAGGGCGGCTTCATCGAGCCAGCCGAGGGCTTCCTTCCGGCGCTGCTGGAGTGGTGCCGCGCGAACGACGTCGTCTTCGTCGCAGACGAGATTCAGGCCGGCATGTGCCGCACGGGCGACTGGTTCGCGAGCAATCACGAGGGCCTAGTCCCGGACCTCATCACCACGGCAAAGGGCGTAGGCGGCGGCATGCCGCTGTCAGCCGTCACCGGCCGTGCCGAAATCATGGACGCACCGGGGCCGGGCTCCCTGGGCGGCACATACGCCGGCAACCCGGTGGCGTGCGCGGCCTCGCTCGCGGCCATCGCGGAGATGGAGGAGCACGACCTCGCGGCACGTGCCCGTGAGATCGAAGCGATTGCCCGCGAGATCCTCGAGCCACTCACGGAGCTGCCCACCGTCGCCGAGGTCCGCGGCCGCGGCGCGATGATCGCCCTCGAGTTCGTCGATGAGAACGGTCGCCCGAACCCGGCGCTCACCTCCACCGTCGCGAGCGCCTGCAAGGAGCAGGGCGTTCTCATCCTCACCTGTGGTCTGGACGGCAACGTCATCCGCCTCCTGCCGCCGCTGGTCATCAACGAGTCCACCCTGCGTGACGGCCTCGAGGTCCTCGCCGCAGAAATCCGTAAGAACTAAGCACACCCCCACCTACCCTCCAAGGAGAACTAACATGTCTGACAACCACATCTACGACTGCATCATCCTCGGCACCGGCTATGGCGGACTCGGCATGGGCGCCCAGCTCGCCAAGGACAACCTCGAGAACTTCCTCATCCTCGAGGCCGCGGACGAGGTCGGCGGCGTGTGGCGCGATAACACGTACCCAGGTGCCGCCTGCGATACTCAGGCACTCATTTACTGCTACTCCTACTTCCTCAACCTCGGCGTATCCCGCATGTTCGCCGGCCAGGACGAGATGCTCGGCTACCTCAAGGCGCTCGCCACCGAGTTTGGCCTCTACGAGCACATCAAGTTCAACAACCGCATCGTCCGCTCCGAGTGGAACGAGGAGCTCAAGGCCTGGGAGATCGCCACCTCCACCGGCGACATCTACTACGGCCGCGTCTTTGTGGGCGCCTGGGGCCAGCTCTCCAAGCCGAAGGTTCCAGACTTCGCCGGCCGCGAGACCTTCGAGGGTACGCAGTTCCACTCCGCCGAGTGGGACCACACCGTTGACCTCAAGGGCAAGAACGTCGCCGTGGTGGGCAACGCGGCCTCCGCGGTCCAGCTCGTGCCGGAGGTGGCGAAGGAGGCCGGACACCTCGCCGTCTTCCAGCGCTCCGCGAACTACATCCTGCCGCGCAATCAGGTCATCTTCACCGACGAGGAGCTGCGCGAGTTCCAAGAGAACCCGGAGTCTTACCGCGCCATTCGCCAGGAGATCCACGACACCCGCGAGGACGGCTTCGAGCGCACCCGCAAGGGCACCGATGCCGCACAAGAAGGCGTCGAGCAGGCCATGGAGCACCTCACCTCCCAGGTCAACGACCCGGAGCTGGTAAAGAAGCTCACCCCAACCTTCGCGTTCGGCTGCAAGCGCATCCTGCGCTCCGATGAGTTCTACCCGACCTTCAACCGTGACAACGTCTCGCTGGTCACCGAGGGCATCGAGGAAATCACCCCGAAGGGTATCCGCACCGCGGACGGCGTGGAGCACGAGTTCGACGTCATCATCTACGCCACCGGCTTCTACTCCCAGGAGTTCCAGGGAGACCTACCAGTCATTGGCCGAGGTGGCCTCGACCTGCGCGAGCGCTGGGGCAACGCGCCGGAGGCTTACCTGGGCATGACCGTAGACGGCTTCCCCAACTTCTTCATGCTCTACGGCCCGAACACGAACCTCAACCACCACTCGGTCGTGGCCATGCTCGAGGAGCAGGACAAGTACATTCGCCAGGCCGTTGAGTACCTCCGCGACAACCCGGACAAGGTCCTGGACGTCGACCCGCAGGTCCTGCGCGAGTTCAACGACCGCATCCAGGCTGAGCTCAACGAGTCCGCCTTCTCCGCCGACTGCTCCTCCTGGTACAAGAACGAGGACGGCAAGGTCATCAACAACTGGTCCGGCAACGTCGCCGAGTACCAGGACCTCACGCGCACCCTCGAGCTGGCTGACTACGGGGTGGCCTAATGCACACGCTCGCTGACGAATTCACTGGCCGCCCCATCACGGAGGACGCGTGGAAATCCGTGGGTCCCTTCCGTGCCGGTGGCGGGGTGTCCTTCCACCACATCGAGATTCCCACGGTGCGTGAGAGCTACGTGACTTCGACCGCCAAGAACGGACTCACGGAAGCCACGGAGCCGTTCACGCAAGACTTCGAGGTAGGCGAGTTCCGGGTCCGCCTCACGGACCCTCGCCCCGCCAGCGAGCGTGACGCCCCCACCCCCGCCATCCTATTCATCCATGGCGGTGGCTGGCTCATGGGCAACCTGGACACGCACCACTCCGCGGTACGCCGCCTCGCGGTCGAGTCCGGGCTGCCGGCGGTGGCGGTCGATTACCGCCTCGCGCCGGAGCACCTCTACCCCGCTGCCATCGATGACTGCCGCGCCGCGTTGCGTTGGCTTTCCGACGCCGCCGCTCCGCACGGTCTGCACGTCACCAACGTCGCCATCGCGGGCGACTCGGCGGGTGGTCAACTCACGGCCATCCTGGCGAACGAGTTCTCCGGGGACGACTCCGTCGCCCCCATCTCCAGCCAGGTGCTCATCTATCCCATCACGGATATCTCGGATCAGCGCACGGAGTCTGGCGCCTCGTACCAGCGCGTGACCGAGGGCTTCCCCATGGTGGCGGAGACCATGCGCTGGTTCATCCGGACCTACCTGCCGGAGGGCCAGGACAAGACGGTCGCCGACCTGTCCCCGCTGCTCCACGAGCTGCCGGAGAACCTGCCGCCCGCCTACGTCATTACGGTGGACAACGACCCGCTCGCGGACGAGGGCGGCGAGTACGCCCTTAAGTTGGCCAAGGCCGGCTGTGACGTCCGGTACGAGCACCTGCGCGGGTACCACCACGGCTTGTTCACGTCTGCCGGCGTGATGCAGTGTGGCGAGGAAGGCCTGAGCGACATCGCGAAGTTCATCGCCGTCCACGCTCGCAAGCACGCGTAACCCCGAAGCCCCAGTGTGAAGTGCTTCTTCGCGCTGGGGCTTTCGTGAACCAAACTCTAGGAATTTCCCTTCACTCATCCCTACAATCAAATATCTATCGACCGAAAGGTAAACCAATGATTCAACGAGCTTTAGGCATCTCCATGGCCTTCATTGGCGTCCTCGTCGGCGCGAGCTTCGCCTCCGGCCGCGAGGCCCTCCAATACTTCGTTGCGTTCGGCAACTGGGGCATTGTTGGCGCCATCGTGACGTCCATCTGCGTCATGATTGCCGGCATCTCCATGCTGCAGCTGGGCAGCTACCACCGCGCGAAGGACCACAACTCGGTGTTCACGGTCATCTCCGGCCCCGTGACCTCCCGCGTCCTCGACATCGCGACGATGACGTGTCTCTTCTGCATCGGCTTCGCCATGTTCGCGGGCGCTGGGTCCAATATGAAGCAGCAGTTCGGTTGGGACATCTGGATCGGCGCGGGCATCATGCTGGCCCTCGTCCTGCTCACCGGCCTCCTCGACGTGGACAAGGTCACCAAGGTCATCGGCGCCGTCACTCCGTTCATCATTATCCTCATCACCATCGGCACGATGTACACCATCTTCACCGCGCAGCCCGACTTCACGCACCTCAACGAGCAGGCACAGGAGATTCCCACGACGCTGCCCAACTGGTGGGTCTCGGCCATCAACTCGGTTGGCCTCCAGGTCATCGTCGTAGTGTCCATGGCCATCGTCATCGGCGGCAACTTCCTCGACTCTCGCGAGGTCGGCCTCGGCGGCATCATCGGCGGCTTCATCTTCCTCTTCCTCCTCGCCGTGCTCGTCGGCTCCATGTACATCTCCGTCGAGACCGTCCTGGAGACGGACATGCCGACCCTCGCTATGGTCACCAAGATTCACCCGGCGCTCGGTACGCTCATGGCGTTTGCCATCTACGGCATGATCTACAACACGGCCATCGGCATGTTCTACGCCTTGGCCAAACGCCTCACCCGCGACCACCGTCGGCACTTCTACAAGGTCTACGTCGCCATCGTCCTCGTCGGCTTCGTCCTGTCCTTCATCGGCTTCTCTGAGCTCATCGGCTGGGTCTACCCCATCCTCGGCTACATGGGCATCCTCTGCATGTTCGTCATCGGTTGGTCCTGGTGGAAGAACCGCCGCGAGCTCGAGAGCGAGACCCAGCTGCGCCGCCGTGCCCGCGAGCTCATGGCCAAGCGCTTCGAAGGCGAAGAGGCGCTCACCCAGGACGAGGAGCAGGAAATCATCGCCATCGCCCGCATCTCCAACATCCCGGAGCACACCTTCATCGAAGAAATCGCAACGGAGATCAACGCCCGCGAGGACATCACCGTCGCCTCGACGCTACCACTGTCCACTGCGGATAACAGCGTCGACATCGCCGACCTCGAGTCCGCGGCCTCCGTCAACGACATGAATGCCGCCGAGAAGAAGGCGCGCACCCGCTCGTAGGCACGCCGAGTTGCCCGCTTCCCCTCGTGGGGAGCGGGTCTTTCGCGTCTTGGCGCTAGTTACACGGCACGTCGGGGACGAATTCCCGCGGCTTGTAAAGCCTGCCGTCGTTGCCTTTGTAGTAGACGTCGCTGTCTCTCTTTTTCATGTTGTGGTATTCGCACAGAATGAGGATGTTATCCAGGTTCGTCTCCCCGCCTTTCACCCAGGCTTTTAAGCGGTCGGCCTGGCACAAGGAGAACGGAATCTTGCAGTCCGGATCCATACACGTGCGCTAGACCGCGGCCGCCATATCCCGTTGGGCTTAAGCGAAGTAGCGTTTGTGGCGGTATTGCTTCATCGTCTCGTTGCGCGCGTTAACGGTGGTCGCCAGCCCCACACCAGCCAGGAGTTCTTCCATAAGTTCCGCGCCGGTGCGCTACGTCCCGTCCGTGGCGCGCACGATGATGTCGTCGCCGTCGCCGCGCAGAATCATCTCGATGTTGTGGAGGTTGACGAGGATGTGGATCCTGCGCCGCGATGCGGCGCCATCCTTTGAGTTCGCGCAAGGAGTCGACGTTTTCTTCCTTGAGCCGAGAGACGAAAGAGTTCATAGCTTAAGAAGCTATAAAACCTGCCAAGGCCTGCAACGATGATCGTGTAAATCTGTGGAGAACTTAGCGCAGGCGCGGGGCGAGGCGCTCGGACAGGGCCCACAGACTCAGGTCTGCCTCGCCGAAGCGGACGGACGCGCTGAGTTCCTCCAGTCGGTTGCGCACTGTGTTGGGATGGACTCCCAGCGCCTTGGCCGCACGTGGAACGGAGAAGCCCTCAGCCTCGTAGGCTGCAAAGACGGCGGGCCCCTCCTTGAGCCCTGCAATCGCCGCGTCCAGCGCGCTCACGGCCTGCGCAAAGCGCTCGAAGCCCGCCGTCGCGGCAAGCGTTTCCGTCGCCGTGCACTGCGCAAAGAAAAGGTGGTGCGCATCCACCACGCGACGCCGCTGCATCGCCACCGCCGCCACGACCGCCTGCCGCCACGCCAGGGCCCCGCCCTGGACATCCTTAAACGCATTGGAAATGCCCACCGGTCCTGGCAGCACGCGCGCAATATCGGACAGCGCGCTGGATTCCGTGCTTACCACCGTCGTGCGCCCGCGCACGTGGCCGATGAGCAGCGGCACACCCGCCCGCGCCGCCACCGCGGTGGCCTCCTGCGCTATCTGCGGGCGGTACGCGTCATTCGCCGTGCCCGCGACGAAGATGTGTAGGCACGCCTCGGCGGAGAAGCCACGCCGCACGAGCGCCTGCTCAAGCTCCTCCTTATTCGCGTTGGCGTCGCACAGTCCGGTGAGCAACACCGTGGAATCAGTGAGCCGCGCACGCTCCAGGTTGCGCTTACTCACCGCAACAACCACGAGCAGCTCGCACAATGCGATGCAGGCGGGCTCGTCCAAGTCGGGTTCCCGGCTGCTCCGGTTGCCGCGCACCAGCCACACGCCGCCACCCGAGGCGCGGTCCGTCTCATCCGAGACGAGCAGCCGCGCCGCCATGGTCC
Source organism: Corynebacterium sp. HMSC06C06 (assembly GCF_001807295.1). Taxonomy (NCBI): domain Bacteria; kingdom Bacillati; phylum Actinomycetota; class Actinomycetes; order Mycobacteriales; family Corynebacteriaceae; genus Corynebacterium; species Corynebacterium sp. HMSC06C06. Next base: position 36,362 of record NZ_KV788472.1, on the reverse strand, counting down.
AGCGTCCCGCATGCAGGCGGCCCTCGCCCTCCGGCCAGCGCGCCAATTGACGTCCCACCGTGCGCGAGGGCAGTTCGCCGGCACTGGCCACCACCTCGCCGTCGCGCGTGAGCAACAGGTAGGCATCTCCGGTGAGCTCCACCGCTCGCGCCAAGAGCTCGGATTCCGGCCGCTGCGCCATGAGCGCGGGGCTCAGCTGCTCGTTGGCGCGCATGCGTTGCCATGCCCGATGGTTGGGCGTGCGCCGCCACAGTTCATCGACGGCCCGGCGCACGTCCGCACGCGTGAGCCCCGGCGCGCCGAGCACCACCGGCACGCCGCCAAAGTCCTCCTGCGCCCTGCCGACCGTTTCATCGGCAAGGACGATGATGGCGGCGGCATCGGCAAGCTCATGCGCCGTATGGCGGGCCGAGGCCGCAGGCTCGGCGAATACGAGCCAGCCGGAGCCCGCGCCTTCGTGGGCGGAGCCGAGGCCGGCGAAACGCACCTCGGCGGTACCTGCGTACGGCTGCAACCGGGGTTCCTCCAGCACGAGGTCGGACAAGAACAGCCAATCTTCTTTTTGTGACACCGCACAACCTCCCAAGAAAAAGTGTTTCAGGCAACATTTTATTGGTTGGTTTATTGGTGTAACAACCTCCATCTTTGTAGGAAAAGATATTTTCTCCGACGCGCATTGAACAATTCTCCATTGTTGTTTGTAAGCCAGCTCACGATACTAAGTCGCAATCAACGCCCGTTCGATTAATGGAAAGCGAGGACTTTCTCTTGTCTCCGAATCCCAAGCCCTTCCGCGTAGCCGTCGACGTCGGCGGTACGTTCACCGACGTCGCCATCGTCAACACACAGACCCACGAGCTCAGCGTCGCCAAGGTTCCCTCCACGCCGGATGACCCGATGCGCGCCGTCATGAACGGTCTGAAGCAGGGCAACGTTCAGCTCAGCGAGGTTGAGGTCTTCAGCCACGGCACGACGGTGGCCACGAACGCGCTCATCCAGCGTCGCTTCCCCAAGTCAGCGCTCATCACGACGAAGGGCTTCCGCGACGTCATCGAGATTCGTGACGGCACGAAGGACGAGCTGTGGGATGCCTACCACGACGTGGCGGACCCGTACATCCGTCGCCGCGACCGCTACGAGGTCCCGGAGCGCGTGGACTACGACGGCGTCGAAGTCGAGCCGCTTGACGAGCAGGAGGCGCGCCGCGTCGCGAAGATTCTGGGCCGCAAGGGCGTCGAGACCGTCGCTATCTGCTTCATCAACTCCCACTCCAACTCCGCGCACGAGGAGCGCATGAAGGAGATTCTGCACGAAGAGCTTCCCGATGCCGCCATCTCCACGTCTTCAGACATCCTCCCGGAGATCTTCGAACACGAGCGCTTCTCCACGACGGTCTCCAACGCCGTGCTGGCCCCGCTCGTTTCGGGCTACGTCAACCGCCTCTCCCGCCAGCTCGCCGAGGGTGGCTACGAGGGCGACCTCCTCCTGCTCCACTCCGGCGGCGGTTCCATGACCCCACAGATGGTGAGCCGCTACCCGGTGCGCCTGGCGGCGTCCGGTATTGCGGCTGGCGCCATCGCCGTCCAGGACATCGCGACGCGCTGCGGCTACGCCAACGCCATCGGCCTGGAAATGGGCGGTACCTCAACGGATATCTCGCTCGTCTACAACGGCGATATTCGCATTACCAAGCAGTGGCAGGTCGAATACGGCTTCCCCATCAACTTCCCATCCATCGAAGTGGGCACCATCGGCGCGGGCGGCGGCTCGCTCGCATGGATCGACGAGGCTGGCTCCCTGCGCAATGGCCCGCAGTCCGCGGGCGCTGACCCGGGTCCGGTCTGCTACGAGCGCGGTGGCACCGAGGCGACGAACACGGACGCCAACGTTACGCTCGGCCGCCTGGGCACCTCGCTTATCGGCGGCGAGCTCAAGCTCAACGCCGATGCCGCCCGCGGCGCTGTGAAGAAGACCGTCGCCGACCCGCTGGGCCTCGATCTAGAGACTGCGGCAGAGAACATCGTGCAGGTCGCCAACGCGAACATGGCCGACGCGGTGCGTCTGCTGTCCATTCGCCGTGGTTACGACCCGCGTGACTTCGTCCTCGTCGTCGGCGGCGGTGCCGGCGCCCTCCACGGCGCCGAGGTCGCCCGCGACCTGTCCATCCCCACCGTCGTCGTCCCACCACACCCGGGTGTCACCTCGGCGCAGGGTTGCCTCCTCGTAGACATCCGTCACGACCTCACGCAGATGTACCAGGCGCCGGTAGCTACCGTGGACACCGCGGACCTGCGCAAGGCCTACCAAGGACTCGTCTCCGAGGCCCGCGAGCGCCTCGCCCACGAGGGCGTTCCTGAGGAACGCATGAAGTTCAAGCGCACCGCGTCCATGCGCTACCGCGGCCAGTGGCGCTCGCTCACCGTCGAGATTCCGGATTCGGACAACCCTCTCGATGACGCCGTCGCGACCTTCCACGAGGAGCACGAGCGCGAGTACTCCTTCGCGGACCGCGAGGGCCAGGTGGAGTTCTACCAGATCGGTGTCGTCGCCATCGGCGAGCTCGAGAGCCCACCGTTCGCGCACTACGACGTCGAGGAGCACGACGCGGAGACTCCGTCCGAGTCCCGCCAGGTCTACTTCTCCTCCAATGGCGGCTGGGCCGAGGTTCCGGTCTACCAGCGCTCGGAGCTCAAGGCCGGCGCCAAGCTGTCGGGCCCCGCCATCATCGACCAGCTCGATGCCACAACGGTCATCCCGCCGGGAGACCTCGCAGAGATCGACGAATGGTCGAATATCCGCATCCACGTTCTCAAGGGCACCAAGTAGCCTGCCGCCCCACCGACTTTTAAGGAGCAATCATTATGTCTGCCCCCACCACCGGAGCGTCACGCCGCACGCTCGACCCAGTGACCTTTGAGGTCCTCAAGAACGCCTTCGCTACCTCGGTCAACCTCATGTCCGAGCAAATTCTTCGTACCTGCTACTCCTTCGTCATCTACTCGCGTGACTTCTCCTCCGCGCTTTGCGACGCCGAAGGCAACACCGTCATGCAGGGCGACCAAGATATCGCCGTGCATGTGGGTACCCTCCACTTCCAGTGCCAGGCCGTGCTCAAGCAGTTCGGCGACGACATGCATGAGGGCGACGTATTCGCCATCAACGACCCGTACCAGGGCGGCACGCACATGAACGACGTGTCCTTCCTGCGCCCTATCTTCCACGAGGGCAAGATTCTCGCCTTCGCTCAGAACAAGGGTCACTGGGCTGACGCGGGCGGCTCGGTCCCCGGCTCCTTCGACGTCTCCGCGACGAACTACTACACGGAAGGCCTGCGCATTACCCCGGTCCGCGTGTGGAGCAAGGGTGTCTTCCTCGAGGACGTGGCCAAGCTGCTCGCCCACAACACCCGCAGCCCTGAAATCGTCCTCGGCGACCTGAAGGCCCAGGCCGAGGCCACCGCCGTGTGTGAGCGCGAAATCCACCGTCTCGTGGACAAGTACAGCGGCGTCACCATCCGCAAAGCACTGCGTGAGGTCCAAGACTACGTCGAGGATATCGTCACCGCCCGCGTCAAGGAACTGCCGGACGGCGAGTGGTCCACCGTGGACTACATCGACCTGGATCCGGCACGCGAGGAAGGCCTCGTACCCGTCAAGGTCACGATGACGATCAAGGACGGCCGCCTGTCCTACTCGCTCAAAGATTCCGCACCGGCCGTCGCGAGCTTCCTCAATGCCGGCTACGGCTCCGCGTTCTCCGGCATCGTCGCTGGCACGAAGACCTTCTTCCCCGACGTGCCGCTCAACTCCGGACTTTACCGCGCCATGGACGTCGACTTGGGCCCCGAAGGCACCGTTGTCAACGCCGGCATCCCCCACGCCGTGACCGGCTTCTGTTCCGGCCCGTTCGAAAAAATCATGAATGCCGTCTTCGAGTTGTGGTCCCAGCTCATGCAGGAACGCGCGATGGCTTGTGCGTTCAACCTCGAGTACCTACTCATCGGCGGCTGGGATACCCGTGAGGCACAGACTCCGCAGGACCGTGGCAACTTCTTCATGTGGTACGACTGGATGGCTGGCGGCTGGGGTGGCCGCGTCGACCGCGACGGCTCCTCCGCTACCGCGCCAGTATTCGGTCCAGGCCTCGCCGTCCAGCCCGTCGAGGGCCAGGAGCGCCTCTCCCCTGTGATCACCAGCCACCACGCGCTCGTCACCGACTCCGGTGGACCGGGCAAGTACCGCGGCGGCATCGGCGTGACCAAGGGCGGCATGCTCACCGACTGCAATGACACCATCATGAGCTACTGCTGTGACCGTGCCCGCTCCATCACCTGGGGCATCGAGGGCGGCCTGCCCTCTATCCCGCAGGGCGTGTGGCTCAACCGTGGCACCGAGGACGAGAAGTTCCTGGGCGCCCTCTTCTCCAACGTCAAGGTCGGCCCCGGCGACACCTTCGAGCGTCCCTCCTCCGGTGGCGGCGGCTTCGGCGACGCCCTCGAGCGCGACCCCGAGGCAGTCCTCGAAGACGTCATCGACGGCTACGTCTCCATCGAGCGCGCCGCCAAGGACTACGGCGTCGTCATCGAGGCCATCGACCCGGAAATCGACGAGTACCATCTCGACGAGGCCGCAACCATTTCCCTGCGCGAGGAACAGCGCTCGACCCGTCAGTCTAAGCTGGACGAGGATCCGCAGTCCGTCGCCGACCGCTACCACGCCGGCGAACTCGACCAGCTCGACCTCGTGCGCCACTACGGCGTCATCCTCGACTGGACCACCGGCGAACTCCTGCCCAACACCACCGCGCAGTACCGCGCGCAGCTAGCTAAGCGCTCCTCCTCCCACTGGGGCTAAGCGAACGTAAACCAGCGAAACTCAAGGCCCGTGTGCAGCAGCACACGGGCCTTCACTCTGCAAAAAGACAGAGAAATGCCACAGGCACTCGGTACCCAAACCGAGCTCCTGCGGCGATGTGCATGAGTCGATACAGACTAGGAGCGGTCCTCGCGCGGGGCGGAGGTATCGTGCTTTACATCCTGAGTGCGGAAGTGCGGGGTCGGACGGCCTTGCTCGTCCACGTCATTGAGTTGGGCGAGCTCAGTGAAGTCCGCCTGAGCATCCGCGAAGCCCTCGTTGGGGTCAATCTCGTCGAAGTTACGGATCGTGCCGTCGCGCTCATCCTTGAACATGTCCTTGCCGTAAATGACAAGTACCATGATGATGCCCGCAGCGAAGCCCCAGGCCGCGCCCTGCGTGGCGAGGACACCAGCAGTAATGCCTGCGATGCCGAGGTCCTTCTGGTTCTTTGCCTCCATGATGCCCACGCGGACGGAGACGAAGCCCTGAATGATGAGAGTGAGCGCCAGGCCGATGGGCAGGATGGGCTCAACGAAGGAAATAATGGGCAGAAGCAACAGGCCGGTGTTTGTTCCCCAGCGGAAAGAGCCGGCACCACCGAAGACGGAGCGCATGGCGCGCTTACCCTGCTTGTAGCGCTCAACAATGACAACGTGCATCGCCGCCCAGAGCGGACCACACATAGCGACGTCAGGGCCGATGATCGACATGATCATATTGCGTCCGCCGAAGAGGAGGTGGGCGCGCGACGGACTGTAGACCACGGCTTCGTCAGTACGGACGTGGTCCGCTTCCTTAAGCACCGCGTTGGCTTGGAGGACGTCACCGAACACCACGATGTAGGCGGCAAGCACGGTCGGAATAGCCGTGAGGAACATGTGCGCAGGCGGTAAGCCAAGACCGAAGATGGTGTACTCGCTCCACAAGGTAGCGAAGTCAGGGCTGGAGAAGCCCCACTCGATGTCCGGCCACGGTGCCTCGCCGACCAACGGTGCGACGAAGATAGCTACGAAGATAGCTGGCAGGATGCCCAACGAAGCGATGAAGCGCCAACCGGCCGCTTTCTGACGCAGACCAGCGAAGGACCGCGAGTACATCAGGTAGAACGCGATGGCCACCGCGATGGTGATGGTCACGGGGTACGAGTGGAAGCGACCATCTTCCTTGAATACGGAGAAGATAGCGGCGATACCTGCGCCGAGGACGATGCCCGCGCGCAGTCCTGAAGGAATGACGCGCACAACCTTCGACGCCAATCCTGTGGCGCCGAGGGTGATAGAGAATATGCCAAGCAAGAGCTGGAAACTAATGAGCGCCCAGACGCGTTGTTCGCCTTCGGGGAAGGTCTGCACGTACACGATAAGCAGCGGGATAGCCGGGGTGATCCAGCCAGGGACGACAGGGTCGCCAAGCAGGTGGTGCGTGAGGTAGAGCAGACCGTTGAGCATGACCACGGCGAGGGCAACCTCGAAGGGCATGCCGAGTGCCTCGGTCATGAGCGGAATGGCGCCAAGGTCGACGACGCACATGAACAAACCTTGGGCGTAGTCCGGCCACTCGATGCGGTAGTGGACAAACGGCAGGCGAATGTCGAAAGGACCGGCCCTCCAGTGCGGAGATTCTTGGCCGATGCCCTGTTCAGGCTCAGCCAGTGCCTTCGATGCCTGATGATCTTCAGGCTGGGATGCGGAATGAGACATGAGATACCAATCTGATGGAAAACATGAAGCCCGGCCACCGCGCTCGAGACGCGGTTCCGGGATTGGCGAACGCCCCGAGCTGGGGCTGAACGAGAATTAGTCGAACTCGATGATCTGACGCAGTGCCACGCCCTCAGAGAGGTTGTCCATGGCCTGGTTGATATCGGCAAGCTTGATGTGGCTGGAGATGAGGCCTTCAGCGTTAAGCTTGCCCTCGCGCCAGAGCTGCTCATACTTCGGGATGTCCTTGGTCGGGACGGAAGAACCGAGGTAGCAGCCATGGACGCGACGGGCCTCGCCAGTCATGACGAGAGGGTCGATGGTGATGGTGGAGCCCGGCGCCGGCAGACCGACGGTGACGGTCAGACCGCCCGGACCGGTGATCTTGTAGGCAGTTTCGAGAGCCTTGGGGTGCCCGGCGGCCTCGACGACGGCGGTGAACTTCTTGCCGGAGGCTTCGGCCTCAGCCGGGGTCATGGCATCGGTGGCGCCAAGCTCGATGGCCTTGGCACACTTGTCAGCCTGCATGTCGATGCCCACAATCTCCTTCACACCGAGTGCTGCGGCGGTGATGATAGCGGACATGCCCACGCCACCGAGGCCGACAACGGCAATGGAATCTTCCGGCTTCGGGTCAATCTCGTTGAGGATGGCGCCGCCTCCCGTGAGGATGGCGCAGCCAAAGATGGCGGCGATGTCGGCAGGGACGTCAGAACCGATGGGAACAACGGAGAGCTCAGAGACGACCGCGTGCGTCGCGAAGCCGGAGACGCCGAGGTGGTGCTGGACGGTCTCGCCGTTGCGGGTGAGGTGGCGGGTACCGCGGATGAGCGTGCCCTCGTTGTTGGTCTTGGAACCGACCTCACACGGCATCTTTCCGTCGGTCTTGCAGCCATCGCACTCGCCGCAGCGCGGGAGGAAGGTCATGACGACATGGTCGCCGACCTTCACCTTGCTCACACCGGGACCGACTTCCTCGACGACGCCAGCAGACTCGTGGCCGAGCAGCATGGGCAGCGGGCGCGGACGGTTGTTGTTCACCACGGACAGGTCCGAGTGACAGATGCCGGCCGCGGTGATCTTAACCAGGATTTCGCCTTCGCCCGGCGCGGTGAGCTCAAGCTCGCTGATGGAAATCGGCTGCGAATCCGCGTAGGGACGCGCGGCATCCGAGCGCTCGAGCACAGCGCCCTGGATGGTGATGGTGTCAGACATGTGGACTCCTTCGAGGTTGTGTGATGTGCAACTCAATCTAGTCAGAATCCAGCAGGACGCCAGAGGTTTCCTTAGGAGAATAATCCACCATTCAGCGTGACGGGTGTGTAAATCTACACACCCGTGTGGCTGCGGCCTCGTGCTAGCGCACGAATCCGGAGCGCAAGCTGGGTATCGAGGCTTCGCTCCCCTGTTGCCCAATCCTCCCCAAGGACCCGGCTAATGCGCTCGAGGCGCTGGCGCACGGTATTAACGTGGAGGTACAACTCGCGTGCGGTTCCGGGAATGCTGTGTCCGCTCAAGAAGAACTGGTAGGCCGTCGCCTCGAGCTCCGTGTCATGCGCGGCGTCGTACTCAACAAGCGCGCCCACACTACGCCTTACGAGCGTCGCCAGTGCACTCGGGTCCGCTCCCAGGATGAGCCCCACTGCACCGAGCGTATCTTCGGTGACGAGCTCGCCGCTCATGCCCAATGTGATCGCGGCATCGAGGTACGCCATCGCCGAATCGTGTGCCTCGTGCGCCTCCGTCACACCGGCAACGGGTGCGGCCGCAACGAAGACGGGCGCGGACGACTCCGCGACGAGCCGACGCACGGACGTTGCGACATCCCTATCCGGCTGAAAGAGCACGCAGTAATGCTGCTCATGACGCGTGACTGCCGACGCCCCATCGAGCAACCCATCCAGACGCATCCGGGACAGTGCTGGGTCGGCGCAGTTGACGCCGAGGAAATACAGCGACTCTGGTTGCGCGAGGTCGATGCCTGTCAGCCGTTTGAGACGCAACGCCTCTTCATTTCCGGCGGTGCCCACTGCGACGGAGTAGACAAGGTCATCAACCTTGCGCGCGGTGGCATCGACAAGCGCCTCGTTGAAGAGAGCGATGGCGGCGAAAGCCGCGGAGGCATGCCCCACGACGCGCAGCTCCACGTCGTTAATACCTTTGGGCACGCAGATCGCCCCAAGGAAACGCCCATGGAACTCGACCGGAAGCACGCTGCGATTATCCACGCTCCTCGTGTTGTTGTGCTTGCGTGCCGCGGCGATGGCATCCGCCCACTCGTCGCGCGTGCCATCGCCCACGAAGGTAGATGATTCTTCTAGCCACAGCTCGACCTGCACACCCAAGAACTCGCTAAGCACCTCCGCAAGTTCCTCGAACCGTGCATCGCCGACGAGGACCGCGAGCAGCCGGGAGTCGGCATCGGCAAGCTTGTGCAATTCCTCGACGTGGGTGCGCAGTTCCAACTGCGAACGGCTGAGCTTCGCGACAGACTCGCCCTGGGACTCGATGACGCGCGCCGTATCAAGTGCCACCGCCGTCATCGCGCCGAGGAGCTCAATAGCCATAATTTCATCACGCGAGTAATGCCGCGGGTGGCGGTCGCCGACGAGCAACGCGCCCACGGTCTTGCCACTGATGCGAATGGGCGCGCCCAGAATGCCTCGAATGCCCTCGGCTTCTACCGCCTCATCCACGTAATCGACGTGACTGACCTCCGGATCCTCAGCGTGATCATATGTCCAGGCGGGGCGATTCGTGGCCGCCACAATGCCCAAGATGCCAGTGCCGATGGGCATGCGAATATTCCGAAAGCCCTCCGTCACAACGCCAGCCGTAGCAAGGATATTGGTAAACCCCGACTCGTCATCGTTGAGACTGATGTACCCAATGTGCGCGCCAATGATAGAGCGCGCATGCCGCACGATGGTGTCAAGCACGTCATTCGACGCGCGACCCGCATTGAGCATTTGCGAGACTTCCAAAATCTTCGTCGACATGACGCGCCACGTGCGGTTGGAATCGATGGTGTTTTCCAGCATGCGCAGCGCCGAAAGCTCGTCCTCCTGCAACGACGCGAGCAAATGATCAGGGATGGTCACCGAGCTATTGAGCCTGCGCAGGATTTCGCTCAATGCTGACACAGCATCCTCCTTTTCCTTCGCACACGACTGTGATGTGTGTCCATCTTGGCACACGCAGGGACTACACACTGGCATTTTCGCAGGCCCGCGTCAGGCGTGCCGGGATCTGGCGCTTTCGGCACATTCCCAACCAATGTTGACTCCGGGCTACTACATGTCCTCGCTCGAACGGACTGTGCAGCCACGAACACGCTTCCCCATACTGCGGCTTCTTCACCCTTAGCGTCGCGTTTCGCTTCTGCATTTCCGCGGGAGCAACGACCGAAGGTGAATCCGGCATAAAGAAACCCCCACGTGCCTTCCAACCACGTATGTGGTCGGGGCGCGTGGGGGTTGCTTTGCGCAGTGTGTGGGTATTTCCCCTACTGCTGTGGTGCGGTGCCCAGGGTTTCCTCCATGCAGGCCTGCTGCTGGGCAGGGTCCTGCAACTCCAGGCACTTGGCGGCGCCGGTGTCACCGAGGAGCTTGACGCCGAGGGCCATGATGACGATGGTTCCAGCGAGGGCCAGGATGGAAGTAATCAGGCCGACGATGGACATCCAGGTGCGGCGCAGCTCCTGCGGGCGATTGCGGCCAACGACCAGCGCGATGATGGAGACGATGATGCCGATTGGGCCGAGCAGCAGCGGCGGAACAATCAGCAGCAGGGACAGCAGCGCGATGATGCCGATGACCATCGCCCAGATAGCAACGGCGTTCTTCTTTGCCGGCTGGCTATCGGCACCAGCGTAGGCCGGGTAGCCGGCGCCAGCGGCGGTTGCGTTCGTGCCGTAAGCATCGTGGGAGGCGTGGTCGTGAGCGGTGTTGTCTACGCCGTAGTTGTTTGCGTCGTGGGCGTACTCCTCGTTCTCCTTGGAGGTTGCCTCACCGTAGGAGGGCAGCTTGCCGGTGCTGTCGCTGCTAAATGGGTTGTTTGCGTTGTACGGGTTCTCTGGGTTGTTCGGGGTGGTCATGTGGTTGGCCTCCTTGGGGCAGCCCTAATTGTGTGCTCTTTATCGAATACGTGCGTTTAATAACTTATGCGTTTGCAATCGCTTGCGTCTACGTTACTGACGGAACCTGTGAATTCACTGACAAGTGTGCTGTGGCTTGTTTTGTGACGTGGCGGAGTTTGTGGCGCGGCCGAGGTTAGGCCGCACCACTGCTACCACTTGCGCAGGTACTCGATGCGCTGGCGCAGTTGCTCGGCGTCGCACAGCGCGGTGGGTGGGCCGCCGCAGGCCTTGCGCACCTCAGTGTGAATGGCGCCGTGGGGGCGACCGGTGCGCTGCGCGGTAATGGAGACAACGGTGTTGAGCTCCTTGCGCAGGTTGCCAATCTCATCCACCACGCCGGTGGATTCTTGGTTGTTGGCTGGTTCCTCACGGCGCTTCGGGGCGTACTGCATGCCGTAGAGCTTGCGACGCTGTTCCTCAGCGGCCTCAGCAGCCCGGCGCGCCTTCTCCTCTGCTTCGCGGCGGTCGAGTTCCTCCGACTGCTTCTTGCGCAGCAGGTCCTTGACCTGGTCGGCGTCGAGAAGCCCGGGGATGCCCAGGAAGTCCGCATCGACGTCTTCGGTGATGTCGCCGGTGTTGAACTGCGAGCCGTTAAAGAGCAGGCCGGAAAATTCCGCCTCCGCGCCGAGGGCCTCGTAGGAGGGCTCGAGCATGTCGGGCTCAGACTTCTTACTATTGGCCTCCGCTAACAGTTCGTCGTCCCAGCCCTCTTTATCGGGGCTCTTCTCCTCACCCAGGACATGGTTGCGTTCTTTTTCCATGTTCTCAGCAAGGCCCAGCAGCACCGGCACGGAAGGCAGGAACACCGAGGCGGTCTCACCGGGCATACGCGATCGCACGAAGCGGCCGATTGCCTGCGCGAAGAACAGCGGAGTCGAGGCCGAGGTGGCGTAAACGCCCACCGCTAGGCGCGGGACGTCGACGCCCTCAGACACCATGCGCACTGCCACCATCCACTCGTCGGTGGACTTGGAAAACTCCTCAATGCGGTCCGAGGAGCCCGGGTCATCGGACAAAATCACCGAGACCGGCGTCGAGGAAATCTGCTTCAGAATCTTCGCGTAAGCACGCGCGGTCTGCGTATCGGTAGCCAGCACCAGGCCGCCAGCGTCCGGCATGTTGCGGCGCATCTGCATAAGGCGCGTGTGCGCGGCCTGCAGCACCGCCGGGATCCACTCGCCCTTCGGGTCCAGCGCCGTCTTCCACGCGCGGGCGGTTTGCTCCGGGTTCAAGATATCGCCCAGACGCGCGGCGTATTCCTCACCCGCGGAGTCGCGCCAACGCGCCTCGCCCGAGTAGGACAAAAACACAACGGGGCGCACGACGCCGTCGCGAAGCGCATCGCCATAGTTATAAGCGTGGTCCGAGCGCGAGACCAGGTGGCCCTCACCGTCCTGCTCGTAGCGCACGAAAGGAATCTGCGAGTCATCCGAGCGGAAAGGCGTACCTGTTAGCGCCAAGCGGTGCTCGACGTCGTCGTAAGCCTCGCGCACGCCGTCGCCCCAGCTCTTGGCGTCACCGGCGTGGTGGATCTCATCCAGGATCACCAACGTACGGCGCGCCGAAGCCACCGCGCGGTGCTTGAACGGGTGCATGCCCACCTGGGCATAGGTCACCACGATGCCGTCCATCGCCGGGTTCACGGCAGAAGAATTCGAGAAGTGCGGATCCAGCGCCAAGCCCACGCGCGCGGCCGACTGGGACCACTGAATCTTTAGGTGTTCAGTAGGCACCACGACGATGACGCGCTCGACCGTGCGGTCTTCCATCAGCTCCGTGGCAATGCGCAGCGCGAAGGTGGTCTTACCGGCACCAGGCGTTGCCACGGCCATGAAGTCCTGGGGCTTTTTGGCCAGGAACTTATCGAGGGCGGCCTGCTGCCAGGCACGTAGCTTTCCGTTGTTGGCGAATCTTCTGGGGTTTCGAGACACAGAATTACCCACCGGGTGGCTCACTTGCGTCGCAGCCCCTTGTACACGCGCTCACAATCCGGGCACACCGGGGAGCCGGGCTTTGCCTGCTTGGTTACGGGGAAGGTCTCGCCGCACAGTGCAACGACGTACTTACCGTTGACCGCGGAGTCCAAAATCTGGTTCTTCTTCACGTAGTGGAAGAACTTTGGGGTGTCATTATCAGTCGTCGACGAATCCTCACGGATGTCGGGACGTTCAATCGTCTTAGTCGTCGTACTCACCCCACCCATAATGCCGCATTGGTGTCGAACTTCGCGAGTCGCACGTCTACCCTTGTACGCATGTCCTCAAAGAACTCGCGCGATAGGTCCGGTTATAGGCCGAAGGCCACCCCACAATCGGGGCGTTGGTCTCCCCGCCGCGCTTTTCGACGCCGCGAAGCTCACCTCATCACGGACGCTCAGCTCTCCCCAGGCCAAGACCGCCACAGACGTGAGGTCATCTACTCGATCCTGCAGTTTCTGCGCGTTCCTTCTCTGCTGGTAGGCGGCGCCCTCATCTATTTCTACGATGCGTGGCTTGTCGCGACGCTCATCATTGGCGTGACATTCCCGCTGCCGTGGATTGCGGTTGTCATTGGCAATGGCAAGGGGCAGCCGAAGGACAAGAGGGAAAAGAACGTCTACAAACCGGCTCTTGCCCGCCAGATGGCACAAGCTCAGGCACAGCAGATTGCCAATCAACAACGCAGGGCGATCGAAGATCAGCCAGTTGAGACCATTGACCACGACATAGATTTCGACGAAAAGGACCCACGATGACTATCTTTGGCCCTGCTTTCCAGCCCGAGTACCCAGTGGCCGAGGTTGCCGCAGAACTCAGCGCGTTTCTCACCACGCACGGCTTCACCGCCGATGGCATCGCCGGACATTTGGGTCCGGAGTACACGGAGGCTATGCACCGTGGCGAGCCAGCGGCCGTAGCCTTAGGTGCTGCAGGCGATACCACTCTCGACGCCCTCATCCGCCTGTTTATCCTTCACGATGCTGTCACGCCGGAGCAGCTTTCCGACGTCCTGAGTGCCAGGCTTGCCACGAAGCTACTGGATGCAGGCATCGCCCAGCGCAACGACGTTGGCAAGGTCTGCATTGCTTATGACATCCGGCCGCACATCATTGTGGGTGAGAATCGACTAGTCTTTTCCGACGTCGATGCCGGGCTCGTCGATCATGTACCCGGCCCAGGCCACGTCCTAGGCGTCGGTGCGGCTAGCCTCTCGCTTCTCCAGTCGACTCCGCTGACTCCAGTCGAGTCCGCCTTGGACTTGGGAACGGGTTCAGGTGTACAGCTACTGGGTCAGCTATCGACCGCAGAGCATGTCACGGCGACCGATCTGCACGAGCGAGCCCTTGAGCTGGCACGCGCGACAATCGCAGCGGCAGGCACAGACGCAAGCGACAAGGTAGAACTTCTGCAAGGCTCCTGGTTTGAGCCGGTTGCAGGAATGAGCTTCGACCGAATCGTTGCTAACCCTCCCTTTGTGGTGGGTTTGCCAGAGGTTGGTCATATTTATCGTGACTCTGGGCTCAACCTCGATGGCGCCAGTGAACTCGTGGTCTCCCAGGCAGTTGAGCACCTCAATCCGGGTGGCAGCGCGCACGTCCTCGCTGCGTGGGTGCATCAGGGCGAACAATCCTGGCAGCAGCGTGTGGCTTCTTGGCTGCCCGACACTGGTGTTGCCGCATGGATCATCCAGCGCGACGTGGCTGATCCTGCGCTTTATGTATCGACATGGCTCAAGGACGAATCCGTAGACGTGCGCTCGCTAGAAGGACGCGAACGCGCCCGGCTGTGGCTTGAGCACTTTTCTGCACACGATGTCACCGGGATTGGGTTCGGATACGTGGCCATCCAGAGAATCGGCGACGACGAGCCCTCCGACATCCTTGCCGAATACATGCCACAACCGTTCACAGATCCGCTGGGACCAGAGGTAGAGGAATATTTCGCGCGCATTGCCTGGCTGCGCAACCTCGTCCCCGGCGAAATCGAAACCAAGCACTTCCAGGTCCGCCCTGGCGTAGCACGGGAAGACATCGGCCTTCCAGATAACGAGCTCGGAATGGGTTTCTTGCCGGCAGCGTTGCGTTTAACCCGCACGGAAGGGCCACGGTGGTCCCACGACGTCGACAAGCACATCGCGTCCATCGTTGCAGGACTCAACCCGCACGGTCTGAGTTTGGGAGAAACAATCGAGCTCTATGCCGCAGCCCAGGGCTTCGACGAAGAAGAACTCGTGGCCTCGGCGATTCCCGCGATGGTCGATCTCATCCGCCATGGGCTTATCATCCCGACGGATCTCTTAGCATTCACCAACGTTGATACCGCTTCTGCAAGCAGCGTCACCTTTGAGGGAAACCGCGACGATCTCCAGGGAGATGCCCACTCCGACAACTCGACCGACCAAGAGGAGGATTAATGCGAGCCGTTCTCACGCGTGTTTCTCACGCATCCGTAACCGTAAATGGGGAGGTCGTGGGGGAAATTGACTGCCCAGATACCGGAGGAATTCTGGCACTGATTGGAATTTCTCGCATTGATACCGAGTCCTCGGACAGTGAGCTCGAGGCTGCTATTGAGAAAATGGCACGCAAGATCGCCGAACTGCGCATTCTTGAAGGTGAAAGAAGCGTTGAGGAAGCTGGCGCTCCAGTGTTGGTCGTCAGTCAATTTACGCTGTACGGAAAGACTGCCAAGGGCCGTCGTCCTTCCTGGTCCGATGCCGCGCCGGGAGAGAAGGCAGAACCCGTAATTGAGAGAATCACTGCAAAACTTCTCTCACGGGGACTCCATGTTGAAACCGGAAAATTCGGGGCAATGATGGATGTTTCATCCGTAAATCAGGGTCCATTCACCGTTCTCGTGGAGGCCTAAAACTTTCCCAGAGCCCAATCCCTCACCGCGCGCAGGCTTTTTACCTGCGCGTTTTCTATTTGACTATGTGACACCTCACTCCACCCATCAGGTTGTTGAACAAAGCACAGACTGGCGCAAAAATCAAATTTTAGAAGAGTGATAAAAAACGTGCTTGCAATACGATAATTTATTATCATCTCTCACCGATGCGGGTTTATGATGAAACTACAGCGAAGCAAAAAGGGCTGAAACTGCAGGACAAAGAGCAAAACGTCCGAAGGCAGTTGCAGAATTGCAACCGAGAGAAAATTCTCAAGGCTTGCAAGGTTGCACCAAGCTCTAAAGCTTCGGTCGACCATCTAGAGACGCAGGAGAAAGAAAATGTCTCACTCAGTCTTGCGGAACAACACCGCGAATCACCCCGAGAATGAGCCCAACATGCCGGAGAACCTCAAGACCTCCAAAGCATTGAAGGCCGAACAGTCCACTTCCGCTGACTCATCGCAGTCACCATTCTCCGGAACCACCGGCGCCCCAAAGTGGAACAAGTCAGACCTCACCTGGATGCTGTCACTCTTTGGCACCGCAATCGGCGCCGGCGTCTTGTTCCTCCCCATCAACGCAGGCATCGGCGGCATCATCCCACTGCTCATCATGACGGTCGTGGCACTGCCAATGACCTACTGGGCGCACCGTGGCCTCACCCGCCTGGTGCTCTCTAGCTCCAAGCCAGAAGGCGACCTCACCGACGTCGTCGAGGAGCACTTCGGAATTAAGGCAGGCGTGTTCATGAACATCCTGTACTTCCTCTCCGTCTACCCGATTCTCTTGGTTTACTCCGTGACCATCACCAACACGGTTAATTCCTTCCTCCAGAACCAAATCGGCATTAACCCGCCGGCACGCTGGCTGACCTCCCTCCTGCTGGTCGGTGGTCTCATCCTCATCGTCCGCATGGGCAAGGATGTCATCGTCAAGGTCATGTCTTGGCTGGTTTACCCGTTCATCGGCGTTCTGGTTCTGCTATCCGTCTACCTCATCCCGAAGTGGAACACCGCATTGTTCGATTCCTTCGACCTGAACGTTGCCCGTGAAGCTTCCGGCCACAGCTTGGGTGTCACCCTGATGCTCCTGGTTCCGGTTATGGTCTTCTCCTTCAACCACTCCCCGATGATTTCCTCCTTCGCAGTTGACCGCCGCGAGACCTACGGCAAGTTCGCTGAGGTCAAGGCACGCAAGACCCTGCTGCGCGCAGAAATCCTTATGGTCGTCGTCGTCATGTTCTTCGTCTTCTCCTGCGCCCTGGCGCTGTCCCCAGCTGACATGGCAGAAGCAAAGTCCCAGAACATCACCATCCTGTCCTACCTGGCTAACCACTTCGATACCCCGATCATCCAGTGGATTGCACCGATTATCGCAATGGTCGCTGTTGCAAAGTCCTTCCTCGGCCACTACCTCGGCGCTGCTGAAGGCTTCGAAGGCCTCATCCTCAAGGGCAACAAGAGCCTCGAAAAGAACGACGCTGCAACCGCTCGCAAGCTTGGCACTATCACCCTCATCTTCATGCTGGTTACCGCATGGCTGACCGCTTGGGCAGACCCATCCATCCTGGGCATGATTGAAACCCTGTGTGGCCCGACGATTGCACTCATCCTGTTCCTCATCCCGATGTGGGCAATCCACAAGGTTCCTGCACTAGCTCGCTTCAAGGGCAAGGCTTCCAACTACTTCGTCTTCTTCATGGGCCTCATCGCCCTCGCCACCATCATCTACACCATCGTCCAGGCCTTCTAGGTCAGAGTACGAACCGGAAATCTGGAAACCCTGAGGATTCAAGGAAAAGCAATGTTCATCAGCATCTTCGATATGTTCAAGATTGGTATCGGTCCCTCAAGCTCACACACGCTTGGCCCAATGAAAGCTGGCAAGGCGTTTGTTGATGAGCTCAAGGAAAAGGAACTGTTCGAGCACGTCACTCGCATTCAAGCTAATGTCTACGGTTCCCTGTCTCTAACAGGTATCGGCCACTCCACTGACAAGGCCATCCTCCTGGGCCTTGCCGGGGAGGAGCCGGAAACCGTTGACATTGACGGGATCTCCGAGTTCGTCAAGAACATCCATGCCTCCGAAAAACTCATGCTTGGCGGTACCCGCGAAGTTGATTTCCCGAAGGAAGGCGGCTTCTTCTTCCACAACGAATACCTACCGATGCATGAGAACGGCATGTGCCTCATCGCCTTCGACGACGACGAAGAAGAGCTCCTGCACAAGACCTACTACTCCATCGGCGGCGGGTTCATTGTCTCCCAGGAAGACTTTGCCAAGCGCGGCGAGGACAACATCAAGGTTCCTTATACCTACGCCAGCGCTGCTGAAATGCTTGCCCTGTGCGAGACGAACAACATGACCCTCCCAGAATTGGGCATGGCTAATGAGCTTGCGCTTCGCTCCGAAGAAGAAGTTCGTGAGCACCTTCGCAAGGTTCGCGACGTCATGTACACCGGCATTGTCCGCGGCTCCTCCTCCGACGGCCCGCTGCCTGGTTCCCTTCTCGTCCCGCGCCGCGCGGCTGCCCTAAAGCGTCGCTTGGAAAAGGAAGAGCCACATGACGGCTTGAACATCCTCAGCTGGGTCAACATGTTTGCACTGGCAATCTCAGAGGAAAACGCATCATGTGGCCGCGTTGTCACTGCCCCAACCAACGGCGCCTGCGGCGTTGTTCCAGCAGTGCTTGCGTACTACGACAAGTTTGTCGAGCCAGTTACCGAGGATATGTTCGCGGACTACATTTTCGCTTGCAACCAAATTGCTTCGCTGTACAAGATGAATGCATCCATCTCGGGTGCAGAGGTCGGTTGCCAAGGCGAAATCGGTGTTGCCTGCTCAATGGCCGCAGGTGGCTTGGCTCAACTCATGGGTGGCACCCCAGAACAAGTGTGCGTAGCTGCCGAGATTGGCATGGAGCACAAGCTTGGCCTGACCTGTGACCCAGTCCTCGGCCAAGTACAGGTCCCTTGCATTGAGCGTAATGCTGTGGCTGCAGTTGACTCGATCACCAGTGCCCGCATGGCCCTCGAACGTGAGAGCAAGCCATGCGTCAGCCTCGACGAGGTCATCTGGACCATGTACAAGACTGGCAAGGACTTGAATGCCAAGTACCGCGAGACTTCACAAGGCGGGCTCGCGTTGGCTGTTCATCCTCCAATTCCGGTGTGCGGCTAGCATTCCGAAGTCACCCAAAGGGCGGGTGAACACAGCGCTACGCCGCTCGTGTTCATCCGCCTTATTTTGTGCTAATATCTATCCATCTATCTAAATGTCAGGAACACAAGGACATGCTTCAACTGATGAATGAGCTCAACAGTCACGGCATTGACCAAGATTTCCTCGGGCAGTATGTACCTCTCGTCGAATTTCTAGGCCAAGCCTTGGGCCCCAACACTGAAATCGTCTTGCACGATCTCGATGTACCGGACCAGTCCATCATTGCAATCGCAAATGGCCATATTTCAGGACGCAAAATCGGCGGCCCGGTCACGGACTTCGCTTTATGGTTTATGAAGCAAGGCGACGCAGCCGCAGTACCCATGATGACCGGTTACCGGGCTGTCAATGCTGAGGGAAAGATTTGCCACTCCTCCAGCTATTTCCTCCGCGATTCGACTGGCCACATGCGCGGCATGCTGTGTATTAATGTGGACATTTCGGATCTTGTTGCTATCCGCAACGCTGCCAACTTCCTCATTGGCAGCACCGAAGAAGCCAAGGACAAGACCCAAGCCTTCGGCGGATACCCAGGCGCCCAGGTCGCTCAGACCATTGTCACCCAGCCCACTGCCGAGGAAGAAGCGGTCAGCGAATCTCTCCGCGACAACGTTGAGAATTTGCTCGAATCGATGCTCGATGCCGCTATTGCAACCCAAAATGCCCCCGTTGATCGCATGCAACGCGATGAACGCATCGAAGTTGTCCGCACCCTGGAAGAAAACGGGTTCTTCCTCCTCAAAGGTGGCATTAGCGCAGCAGCACAACGCCTTGGGGTCTCCGAACCCACCATCTACCGTTATCTAGTCAAGGTGCGCAATTAGGTACCTCGCTCCACGCTTCTAGCGCCTTTGGCAAGCCCCTCCCAGACCCTCCCCCATTTGCGGGGAGGTTCTGCCCTTTTCCGGCCTAGAACTCGAAAAGTTTTTAGACACGGGAACTAAAAGAATCCAAGGGTCGTTGTACATGTTGTAACAAGCCGCAACCTCAGGAGGCTCGACATGGCCAACAAGTCCGACAGCACCGCTGCTGACCTTGGTAAAGATTCACTCGCAGAAGAGCAGGAAGTTGATCGCGGTTCGCGTCGTAATCAAACCAATGACAATCCTTCCGCCGATCTGGTTCGCGTTTACCTCAACGGCATCGGCAAAACTGCTCTGCTCAGCGCCGAAGACGAGGTAGAACTCGCCCAGCGCATCGAAGTTGGCCTTTACGCAGAGTACAAACTCGCGAATGCAGAAAAGATCACCCGCGCTGAAAAGCGCGACCTCAAGATCTTGGTTCGCGAGGGCAAGAAGGCTCGTTCCCACCTGCTGGAAGCAAATCTTCGCCTCGTCGTTTCATTGGCCAAGCGCTACACCGGTCGCGGAATGCCGCTCCTCGACCTAATCCAGGAAGGCAACCTTGGCCTCATCCGCGCCATGGAGAAGTTCGACTACGCCAAGGGCTTCAAGTTCTCCACCTACGCAACGTGGTGGATTCGCCAGGCCATCACCCGCGGCATGGCAGATCAGTCGCGCACCATCCGCCTCCCAGTCCACTTGGTCGAACAGGTCAATAAGCTCTCCCGCATCAAGCGCGAGATGTACCAGTCCTTGGGCCGCGAAGCCACCAACGAAGAGCTCGCTGAAGAGTCCGGTATCGAGGAGTCGAAGATTGAGATGCTCCTCCGCCAATCCCGCGACCCTGTTTCCTTGGATATGCCAGTCGGCACCGATGAAGAAGCACCACTCGGCGACTTCATCGAGGATGCAGAAGCAACGGATGCTGAAACCGCAGTCGTTGCCGCAATGCGTCACTCCGACATCCGTGGCGTCATCGAAACCTTGGAAGAACGCGAGCAGGATGTCATCCGTTTGCGTTATGGCTTGGACGACGGTGTCCCGCGCACGCTCGACCAGATTGGCCGTAAATTTGGGCTTTCCCGCGAACGCGTCCGCCAGATCGAGCGCGAAGTGATGGCAAAGCTGCGAGACGGCAATCGTGCGGATCGCCTCCGCGAGTACGCGCTGTAGCCTTTCCCACGCATTTAAGCCCACAAATCCTGAGATGACAGACCCTGCCTGAGAAATTCCCATTTATAGGGAATACCCGGTAGGGTCTTTGCGTTTAATAGGTAGGTGGGTAACCGCCCATACTGCCCGGCTAAGTAGTAAATGCGATTAGACCTAAGCTACTTAGGCCACAAAGTGCGGTATTGTTTAGTTATTGTTCGAAGGCACCGAGCTAGGCGGCCGCTCTTCTCTCCGAGGAATGGTCGGCAGCATTTTCGGCGCTCCCTATCATGCAGAAAGGGTTTGCCCACGTGAGGGACCTCGTTGATACCACTGAAATGTACCTACGTACTATTTATGAGCTTGAGGAAGAAGGCATCACGCCGCTGCGCGCCCGTATCGCTGAGCGTCTCGAGCAGTCAGGTCCTACGGTGTCCCAAACTGTCGCTCGTATGGAACGCGATGGTCTGCTCCGCGTTCGCACTGACCGCAGCCTAGATCTCACTCCCGCAGGTCGCGAACTAGCCACCGCTGTTATGCGCAAGCACCGACTTGCAGAGCGCCTGCTTACTGACGTCCTCGGGCTCGACATCCACAAGGTCCACGACGAGGCCTGCCGCTGGGAACACGTCATGAGTGAAGAAGTGGAAAAACGCGTTGTTGCCGTACTTCCTGATTCCACCCGCTCCCCTTTTGGTAATCCAATCCCAGCTCTTGATCAGCTCGGCTCTGAAGACAGGGATATTCCAAGCGGCACCCGTGCCATCGATCTGCCCAACGGCGAAGAGACTCCCGCAACAATCATGCAGATCAATGAGATTCTGCAGGTAGATACCGAGACCTTCCGCCAAATCTACGAAGCAGGAGTCGTTGTCGGCGCGCCCGTCACCGTCGTGAACAACAATGGCACAGTCACCCTCACCACCGAGTCTGGTGCCACCATCGAACTACTTGATGATCTCGCACACGCAATTCGTATTGAGGTGAAATAAGTGAAGCTTCTAGTCACCGGCGGTGCCGGTTACGTAGGTTCTGTTTGCGCGGCAGTTCTGGTCGAAGAAGGCCACGACGTCACGATCATTGACAATTTCAGCACCGGCAATCGCGAAGCCGTCCCCGCCGGGGCACGCCTTGTTGAAGGTGACGTAGCCGATGTTGTCGAAGAGGTACTTGCCGAAGGTGGTTTTGAAGGCGTAGTCCACTTCGCTGCCCGCTCGTTGGTCGGCGAGTCGGTAGAGATTCCAGCAGACTACTGGGAGCACAACGTAGTCACCTCCCTCAAACTTTTGAACGCCATGCGTGCACACGGCGTAAAGAACCTTGTTTTCTCTTCCACCGCTGCGACCTATGGTGAGCCAAAGCAGGTTCCAATCACGGAGGATATGCCGACTCAGCCTACTAATCCCTACGGTGCATCAAAGCTGTCCATCGACTACATCATCACGTCTTTCGCCAAGGCCTACGGGCTCGGCGCTACCTCGCTGCGTTACTTCAACGTCGCCGGCGCATACGGCTCTATTGGTGAGAACCGTGCCATCGAGACCCATCTCATTCCGCTGGTACTCCAGGTGGCGCTTGGCCACCGCGACAAGATCTTCATGTTCGGCGATGACTACCCCACCGCCGACGGCACCGCGATCAGGGACTACATCCACATCCGCGACCTCGCAGATGCCCACGTTCTGGCGCTGAAAACCAACACCGAAGGCACCCACCGCATCTACAACTTGGGCTCTGGCGACGGTTATTCCGTCAAGGAAGTCATCGAAATGTGCCGCAAGGTCACCGGCCACGAGATCCCCGCGGAGATCGCACCCCGGCGCGCCGGCGACCCAGCCACCCTGGTTGCGTCCTCCGAGAAGATCAAGGCAGAGCTCGGGTGGAACCCCACTCGTACTGACCTAGAGACCATCGTCACCGACGCGTGGAATTTCACCAAGGAACTGGGCGACAAAGCACACTCCGCAAAGCGCGTCTAGCTCAAGCCACCTCCCCAGCGCCTTCAGCGTCGTGCCGCGCCTGCCCGACCATCTGGCGAGCCACGCCGGACGCTGTACGCAATACATCCACCAGTTTCTCCGAAAGCCCGAGGCGGAAGATCTGATGCACCAAACCACCCAGCGAATGTTCTGGCGCTTCCTCGGTTAAGACGTTTAGAGCAGGGCCAGCTAGTTGACCGCGATCAAGCTGCATCTGAGTAATGACATACAGCGCGAGCGCGTTATACCGGATGACGCCCTCAAAGGTGCGGGCAGTGGCAAGGAGGAGCACGCTTGCCTTGTCTGGCTGTTGGCACAACTGCGCGATGACTAGGTCCCTGGACCACGTGGTAGCCATCCAGGTGGCACATGTCTCGAGAGCCTCGACGTCGCCAAGCGTGGCGTCTAAATCGTCGAGACAGCGCAGCTGCCACCATGCATCACCCAGGAAGTCCTCAATGGCAGAGTCCGGGTCATCATCACTCAGCTCTACCTCCGCCCGAAACTGGCGCGCGTGGGCTAAAGCTCGTTTCGCGATCCGCTTAGATTCCTCGCGCGACAGACGAGAATTATCACACGCAAACTTCTGATAGAGCTCTTCCCTACTAAGCTCAGGAATGAGCTCCTTGCCCACGCAATGCTGCATGGTCGGCGCGTCGGTAAGCGCTGGAATCGGCCCCTCCCGCCACTTCTTCATGGGACCATTCCCCTCGTGGTTTACCACCCCGAAGAGAATCTCGTAGCGCGCGCCCGTAACAATCTCAGTGGTGTGCCACGCTGCATCGATATCCATTCCGTGCGTGTGTTTATGCAGCGCATACATCCATTCAGCGAGCGCTTCCACCTCGTCCATGGGGCGTTCAGTGATAAAGAACGCGAACACGCCCTCGGTTTGGGGCGAGACAATGGTCTCCCAAATCTCCGGCAGGGCTTCCTGGGCATCGTCAAAATCGATTCGAGCAACGGGTCCCATTGCCATCCCCTGTGGGCAAGGCTCGAAGGTCATGAATATGACGGAATCCGTGGGATAGAACCCTAGGGCTCCAGGTACGTTGGCAAGGAGATGCCCCGGCGTATTGATGGGTGCAGATGATTTGTGTTGGTTCAAGTAGTTGGTCATGCGCCTAGGGTGCAGGAAGCATGCAACCTACTTCTAGGTTCAATTTGCCCAGTGCCCGAGTTTTGTGGATAACTCACCGCGAGGCCACGCCAATTTCAAAGTTATCCACAGCTATTTGGCGAATTTCTAGCGTAACTTGTCCTTATAGGGCAAGATCAAGAAACCAACCTTTCAGCACAATGCTCATCATTAGGGCTCCTCCTTAGGCTTAGGTTTCCGGCTTCATCATATCTACTGGTGAAAATCCAAAGGAATACTTGCCTGCAAGGTGGTGTTGGAAGCGATAAGTGCACGACAGGTCTGTATTGTCGGGCACAGGTTTAGGAGGTATCGCAAGCATGCATGAAGAACAAAAGCGCATCTACGAATTGGAATATCCGGCCCCAGTGGTCAAGGATTCTTCCAACGCGGACAAGGGTCCGACCATGATCGTTGCAATGCACGGCTATGCAGATGCCGGTCAGGCTGTAGAGGCTTCTGCGGACCACCTGAAGGCCGCACTCGAAAGCCGCCAGTTGGCGTCCTTTAATAGCGATGAGCTCATCGATTACCGTTCTCGTCGCCCAATGGTCACCATCGACAAAGATCGCACGGTAGAAATTGAGCCGACCGACTTAGGGATCAAGGTCCTGCGAGACAATTCCGGAAAGTCTTTTCTGCTGCTGTCTGGTCTTGAGCCGGACCTGCGCTGGGAAGCTTTCACCGACGCCGTTGTGAACATCGCTGAGAAGTTTGATGTGCACAACACCATCGTCCTTTACGCCGCCCCGATGCCTGTGCCGCACACTCGCCCCACGGTCATTACTGCTCACGGCAACTCCCAAGAGCTAACGGGGCGCATGATGAAGATGGAACAGACCATCATGGTTCCAGGCTCCGCTGCCCTTTTCTTGGAAAAGGCGCTGGATAAGAAGGGCCGCAACGTGGCTGGTTACACCGTCTCGGTGCCCCATTACCTGGCTTCTTCGCCGTACCCCCAAGGCACGTTCGCGCTGCTCAACTCGGTATCAAACACCGCTGGCCTGAACCTACCGCTTGGCAGCCTCGAAGCTGACATCGCGCGCGTCAGCCAGCAGCTGGAGGAGCAGGTGATGGACTCCGATGAGATCACGGGCGTCGTCCAGCAGCTCGAGGAGCAGTATGACTACTACCACGAGCGCTACCGCGAGAAGCACCCGAACGCCCTCTTGCCGGGCGAAGAAGGCGTGCCTTCCGGCGACGAGATTGGCGCCGAGTTCCAGGCCTTCCTCGCAGGCTTGGACGAGGATTCTTCGCAGCTCCACGATATTCTCGACAGTGAGATTGATGACCGCGAGGACGCCGCTGAGCGAGCAGCTGAAGAAACATCCAAAGAAGCTGAGCGCCACGAGGACAAGGGCTCCAGTGAACAGAGCCCCGATGACCGCAGGAGCGACTTGGGCGACGATTTCTAGCGCCATCCCAGCAGTGCGACGGGCTTGTCGCCACTCACGCCCTCATCACCTAAGGTGGTGAGGGTGAACCTTTCTCAGATGCTGCCCGATCTTGCCGAAGTCCCAGAATCCCTCGTCGATGAGGCCATCTGGGATACTTTCCTCAGCTGGACCAATCAGCGTGGAATCTCGCTTTATCCCGCACAGGAGGAGGCCTCGCTCGGCATTCTCGCGGGCGACAATGTCATCCTTGCCACGCCAACGGGCTCAGGTAAGTCGATGGTGGCCAACGCCGCGCACTTCATTGCGCTCGCGCGTGGGCAGCGCAGCTTTTATACTGCTCCCATCAAGGCGCTGGTCTCCGAAAAGTTCTTCGCTTTGTGCGAGATCTTTGGCGCGGAGAACGTGGGCATGATGACTGGTGACGCCACCGTCAACGGCAATGCTCCCATCATTGCGGCAACAGCTGAGATTGTGGCGAACATTGCGCTTCGCGACGGCGCTGAAGCCAACATTGATCAAGTGGTCATGGACGAGTTCCATTACTACTCCGAGCCAGACCGCGGTTGGGCCTGGCAGGTCCCGTTGCTCGAGCTGCCCAAGGCGCAGTTCCTGCTGATGTCCGCCACGTTGGGTGATACCAGCTGGCTCGAAAAAGACCTCACCGAGCGCACTGGGCGCGAAACCACCCTCGTGGCCGGCAGCACCCGCCCTGTACCCCTAGATTTTTCCTACGTATTCACTGCCGTTCACGAGACGATCGAAGAGATTCTAAAGTCTGGCAAAGCTCCGGTGTACGTAGTGCACTTCTCCCAACGCGAGGCGTCGGAGCGCGCCCAGGCGCTGACCTCCCTTTCTGGAATCATCACGCCTGAGGAGAAGGAGGCAATAGCCGCGGAACTTTCGAGCTTCCGCTTTACGACGACCTTCGGCCGCGACCTCTCCAAGCTACTGCGCCGTGGCATTGGTGTTCACCACGCAGGCATGCTGCCCAAGTACCGCCGTTTGGTCGAGCGTTTAGCGCAGAAGGGCTTGCTTAAGATTATCTGCGGTACTGATACCTTGGGCGTGGGCATTAACGTCCCTATTCGCACCGTGCTCATGACCGGCTTGGCCAAGTATGACGGTCAGCGCCAGCGCATCCTTAAATCCCGCGAGTTCCACCAGATCGCGGGCCGCGCGGGACGTGCGGGTTACGACACTGAAGGCACTGTCATCGTCGAGGCCCCCGAGCACGAGATCGAGAATGCCAAGGCTCGCCGCCGGCTCAGCAATGACCCGGCGCGCCTAAAGAAGCTGAAGAAAAAGTCGGCGCGTGAGGGTGACGTGACGTGGTCGGAAAAGACCTTTGCGCGTCTTACAGAGGCTGAACCCGAACAACTCACCTCGCAGTTCCGCGTATCCAACTCGATGTTGCTGAATGTGCTGGCCCGTCACGGCAATGGCTACGAGCACATGAAGCACCTTCTGCGCACCAATCACGACACCCGCACGAAGCAGAACCAGGATATTTTGACGGCTCTGGATCTCTTCCGCGGGCTGTTGAACTCAGGTGTGGTGCAAAAGTCCACGAAGGGGCTCGACATCTACGGGCGTCCCTATCACTTGGTCCGCGAGCTACCGCGAGACTTCGCGCTAAACCAGCCTTTGGGGCCATTTGCGCTGGCCGCGCTGAGTCTGCTTGATCCGGAATCGGACACGTATACCTTTGACGTGATTTCGGTGTACGAGGCGATTCTGGATGATCCGCGCCAGGTCCTCATCGCACAACAGAAACAGCGCCGCGGCGAGGAGATTGCAGCGCTCAAGGCAGAGGGCGTGGATTACACCGAGCGCATGGCAATCGTTGAGGAAATCACGTGGCCCAAGCCGCTTGAGGAGCTGTTAGAACAGGCCTATGACACCTTCGCGGAAACAAACGCCTGGGTCAAGGAATTCGAGTTGCGTCCGAAGTCTGTGGTTCGTGACATGCTCGAAAACGCCATGACCTTCTCTGACTTGGTGGCGACCTACGGTTTGGCGCGCTCGGAGGGAGTGATTCTGCGCTATCTGACCGATGCATGGCGCACCTTGAAGCAGTCCGTTCCGGATGAGTACTTCACTGAGGAGCTTTCCGACGTCGTGGTCTGGCTCGGGGAGCTCATCCGCCAGGTTGACTCCTCCCTCGTGGACGAATGGGCTGAGATGGCCGGCGAGGACTCCCCTATCTCGCAGGAAGATCTGGAACGCGAGCTTGCCTTTGGCGTGGAGGACCCAACCGCGCTGACCTCCAACCGGCGTGCGTTTAGCATTATGGTGCGCAACTACATGTTCCGTTTGGTACAGCTATTTGCGTTAGAGAAAGAAGAACGCCTTGCAGAGCTATTGGATTACCTTGAGGAAATCCCCGATTTCGGTGCGGCGCTCGATGACTACTTCGACGAATACGACGACATCGATTCTGGCCCCGCAGCACGTGGCCCTGAGTTCTTCCGTCTTTCGGGCCAGGACACCCGCTTGTGGCAGGTCCGGCAGATCATCAAAGATCCGGAAGGCGACCATGGTTACCAGTTCGTCGCCGTGATTGACCTCGATGCTTCTGATGAGGCCGGCGAAGTGCGACTGTCTAGCTTAATTATCGAACGATAGTATTCCTATGCTTCTAGCATGACGACATCCCACCCCACCCCTGCTATTCGTTCTGACGACCAGTCCGCCGAAGTTTCGGGCAACCCAATTTCCACGGCTGAATCTGTTCCCGATTCGGCGGCGCACTGCTACCGATGCTAGCGATAGTTCTCGCACCAAGGAGCGCCGCTGGATGGGCCGTCGCAGCAGTAACCCTCGTGGCTCTTGTGCTGAGACGGAAAATGACCCGCACGATTGTGCGGGTCATAAATCTCTTAGCGAGGCTTTAAACCAGTCCTAGACTAGCGAGCAGCCTCGATCTGAACGGTCTGAGCAACTGCCTGGATAACACCAGCAATCTTGATGCCCTCCCAGATCTGCTCCTTGGTCAGGCCCTCTTCAGCCAGGGTCTTGGAGTGTGCAACGAGGCAGTGCTCGCAGCCGTTGATTGCGGAGACAACGGTGTTCCACAGCTCGAAGTTGGCCTTCTCGACGCCTGGCTTGGAGATGATGTTCATACGCAGACCGAACTTGACCTGAGCGAAGTCATCGCCGAGCCAGTCCTTAGCGCGGTATGCAACGTTGTTCATAGCCATGACGGTTGCGGCACCGAGAGCAGCCTCAACAGCAGCCTCAGACAGGTGCTCCTTTGCTTCCTCGATGATCTCAGAAAGCACGGTGTCGTTACGAGTTGCAGCGGCTGCTGCGAGGAGGGAACCCCACAGCTGCTCTTCATTGAGCTCGGTGGAACGGGAAAGGGAACCCAGGTTCAGCTTCTGATCCTTGGCGTACTCCGGAAGGGAAGACTTCAGGTTTTCGATAGACATAGTTGCTCCTAAAAATTGTTTTCGATTGCGATGCTTAAAACGAAACCCCACCGCGCTCTCGCGAGGCAGGGCTCAAAAAGACTTAGAGTGCAGACTGAACGACGTCGAGCTTGTTGATGTTCTTGGTCGGGTCGTTTGCCTCCCAGTTGCAGGCGCAAACTTCTTCGGACTGCAGTGCGTCGAGGACGCGGAGAACCTCGTCAACGTTACGGCCAACAGCGTCCGGAGTAACGGAAACGAACTGGATGATGCCGTCCGGGTCGATGATGAAGGTTGCACGGTCTGCAACGCCAGCAGCATTCTCAACGCCGAGGGCGCGGATCAGGTCGTGGCGAATGTCAGAGAACATCGGGAAAGGAATTTCCTTCAGCTCTGGGTGAGTTGCACGCCAGTTGAAGTGAGCGAACTCGTTGTCAGTGGAGCCACCGAGAATCTGAGTGTCGCGATCCTGGAACTCTTCATCCAGCTTGCCGAAGGCTGCGATCTCGGTTGGGCAAACGAAGGTGAAGTCCTTCGGGTAGAAGAACACGACCTTCCACTTGCCCTGGTACTTATCGAGGGAAACCTGCTCGAAGTAATCCTCCGGCTGGTTTGCGTTGACGTCGTGGAGGTCACCGCCCTTAAGTGCAGTGAGGTCGAACTCTGGGAACTTCTCGCCAACGGTCAAGATAGGCATGGAAACTGACATCTCCTTATAGGTGAAGTGCTAATACGTCAATAAAAGTAGTGGATTTTATCCCACTGCCAGGGCTTTTGCCCAACACCGTCAAGTATGCCAATTAATTCTTCCGGTGTCAATAGGAAATCCTATTTATAAATGTTAGAGTTATAGGCATGCACAATAAAGAGTATCGCCCTACACTCGCCCAGCTGCGTACCTTCGTCACCATTGCGGAAAACAAGCACTTTGGCACCGCCGCAACCAAGCTTGAAATCTCTCAGCCTTCCCTTTCCCAAGCATTAGTCGCACTCGAACAAGGCCTTGGAGTGCAGCTCATTGAGCGCTCCACGCGCAAAGTCATCGTCACCGCCACGGGAGAAAAGCTTCTCCCCTACGCCAAGGCAACCTTGGAAGCCGCTGACGCTTTTCTCGCCCATGCACGGGGCGCACACGGTACGTTAACCGGCCCCCTCACCATTGGCGTTATCCCCACGATTGCGCCATATATTCTCCCCGCGCTTTTGGGCGAGATTTTGGAAATGTATCCGGGCTTGGAGCCCCGATTCGTGGAGGAACAGACGGACCACCTTCTCGAAAAACTACGCGATGGGCAGCTTGATCTAGCCATCATTGCGCTGCCTTCCGAAGCTGCCGGCATGGTTGATGTTTCCTTGTATTCCGAGAACTTCGTTGTCGTTACCGATCCCGAGCACCCACTGGCTGGCCGTGATGATCTCAAGCTGAGCAATCTTGACCATCTCAACCTGCTCCTCCTCGATGACGGCCACTGTCTGCGTGACCAAGTCCTCGACCTGTGCCGGAAAGCTCGCGTCAACCCGTCAGAAGCTACCAATTCGGTCACTCGAGCTTCTTCATTAACCACGATCCTACAACTGGTCATGGGTGGCCTAGGCGCCACGCTGGTCCCAGAGTCTGCTATTGCAACAGACTGCATCAACCCTCGCCTCGAGGTCGCACACTTCGATTCTTCGGTCACTGCAGAACGCAACGTTGGCCTCGTATTCCGCAACTCTGCCGCACGTGCTGACGAGTTTCGCGAGTTCGGAAACCTAGTCACCAAAGCTTTCGAAGATGCGCTGAAACGCTCCCGGTCCGTCGAAAACCCAGCTAAGTAGAGGCCAGGCGATCGCAAATCCCCGGCTGCACGGTTCATCAAAGAACGTGCAACCGGGGAGTTTGTTCTGACTTCTGGGAGAAGCGATTAGCTAATATGCTTAGGCGCTTTCGGGCGCATAACGGTTCGCACACTGGCGCATGATGTGCGCTTGGGCCAGCATGCTTACCGGCATAATGACCAGCATGCCCAATCCCAGCGTCAAGATAGTGGCGAGAGCCAAGAGAAGCATCAAGAAGCTGAACAGAAGCAGCTGACCGTAGTTAGCCTTGCCGGCCGCAAAGCCCTTCTTGAAAGCATCACCAATAGACTCACCGTCAGCGGCAAACCACTGCATAAGAACGTACAACGGCTGAATCAACCAGCTAATCAACATGGCTACAGCCACGAATCCCAGGATCGTAGACACAGCCTTCATGGCGTCACCATCTGATTCAATATCGCCGTTGAACAGTGCAGCTTCGATATCGCCGTTGAACAGTGCAACGAAGGTTGCACCGCCAAAGATAAGCAAACTAATGAGCATCAGGCCGCCAATAACAATGTTGACCACCAAGCCAACCACAAACGGCTGTACCCAGCGCACGTTTTTACCCACGTATCCCCACGACGTAGCGGGATCATCAATCTGGTAGAACGCCAATCGCATCACTAACAGGCTAACGATGAGGCTGAACAGTGATGACAAAATGTTCACAGCCATGCTGGACAGGCTGCCAGCTGCAGTTGCTTCCTCGGAACCGCCAGACAATCCACCGGAGATTGCTGCACCGATAAAGGACAGCACCAGGGTGACAGCAATTACCGCAAAGGCACCAAGAATCCATAGTTGCCAATTGGCAAAGGTTGCACGGAATCCCCAGCCGATGGCTTTTGTTGCGGAGACGGGGCCGGTGTAGGCAGGTGCGGCATGGTTGCGTCCCGAAAGATTTCCTGCACCATAGGAGCCATACGAGCCATAAGCATTGCCGTTTGCTGTACCTGCATAACCAGGCTCGGAAGATTGCGCGCCGTAGCTACCGTAGGAAGGCAGCCCATAATCGGGGCGGTCTTCTGGGTGATTAGTGGGTTCGTAGCGAGGCAAGTCGTTATTCCCGGTGGGGTTGTTGAACTTATCGTCACCGCTCGAACCATCTGCACCGAATGGGTTGGACACTGTGGCTTCCTCCTTGATTCCGGTTAATCAAAATCACTCGACTAAACTTTCGTAACAATCAGTATTAGCTTATCAACGTTTTCATGCCTCACGCTGGACGGGTAGAATTTCCCACCAGCTATGACAAATCTTTCACAATCCTCATCCCCGACCCGCGACGAGCTTTTTGCAGCTCTCGATGAGGTTTCTTTAAAGGACGCACGCGCTTTCCGACGCCGCCTGCGCAAGGCACGCTCCCCCCAAGCACTCACCGCAATCGGGGACGATATCCAACAAGCCCGCGAACGCGTCGCGCTAATCGACGCCGCCGTCCCCGCCATTTCCTACCCCGAGGCACTGCCGGTTTCGGCACGCAAAGACGATATTGCCGACGCAATCCGCGATAACCAAGTGGTCATCATCGCGGGTGAGACTGGTTCTGGCAAGACAACACAGATTCCAAAGATCTGTCTTGACCTAGGCCGGGGGCGTCGCGGGCTCATTGGGCATACCCAGCCCCGCCGTCTTGCGGCCCGTACCGTGGCAGAGCGCATCGCAGATGAGCTGGAGCAGAAGATCGGCGAATCCGTAGGCTATGCCATCCGCTTCGACGACCGGGTTTCAAATACGACCGCGATCAAGCTGATGACGGACGGTATCTTGCTGGCAGAGATGCAACGTGACCGCTTCCTCAATGCCTACGACACCATCATCATTGACGAGGCCCACGAGCGTTCCCTCAACATCGACTTCCTTCTGGGCTATCTCAAACGCCTCTTGCCGAAGCGCCCCGATCTCAAGGTCATCATCACCTCTGCAACCATCGACCCAGAGCGCTTCGCCACCCACTTCGCAGATGCCGAAGGCAACCCAGCGCCGATTATTGAAGTATCCGGTCGCACCTATCCGGTAGAAATTCGCTATCGTCCCCTTGAATTCGAAGCGGCAGGCAAAGTCGTCGATCAAGACCCTATCGACGGACTCTGCGAGGCAATCGAAGAGCTCATGGCCGAGGGAGAGGGAGATATTCTCTGCTTCTTCCCCGGCGAGCGTGACATTCGCGACGCCATGGAGGCAATCGAGGCCCGCAAGTGGAGCGGCGTTGAGGTCACTCCCCTGTTTGGACGCCTTTCCAACGAAGAGCAGCACCGCGTGTTCTCTGAACACCGTAGCCGCCGCATCGTCCTGTCCACCAACCTTGCCGAGACCTCTCTGACCGTTCCCGGAATTCGCTATGTCGTTGACACAGGTACGGCACGCATTTCTCGCTACTCCACCCGCACCAAAGTCCAGCGTCTGCCCATCGAACCGATTTCGCAGGCAAGCGCCAACCAGCGCTCAGGACGCTGTGGCCGTGTTGCGGACGGCATCGCGATTCGCTTGTACTCCGAGCAGGACTTCCTCTCCCGCCCTGAGTTCACCGATCCAGAAATCCTGCGCACCAACCTCGCCAGCGTCATCTTGCAGATGATCTCCTTGCGCTTGGGAGACATCTCGGAGTTTCCATTCGTCCAGCCGCCAGAGCAAAAGGCCGTGCGCGATGGCCTCTTGCTCCTCCACGAGCTTGGCGCTCTGAGCCCGCAAGAAGAAAAGGACGGGCTTCCGGTACTGACTAGCGTCGGCCGTGACCTCTCGCGAATCCCAGTCGACCCGCGCATGGCGCGTATGCTCGTCGAGGCACACCGCTCCGGCTGCCTCGCGGACGTCATGGTCATCGTTGCCGCCATGACAATTCAAGACGTCCGCGAACGCCCGCTCGAGTTCCAGGCCCAAGCAGATCAAGCGCATGCGCGCTTTAAAGACAAGTCTTCAGACTTCTTGGCCATGCTTAATCTCTGGGACTTCGTGCAGGATGCCCGCAATGAGCTGAGCGGCAATGCCTTCCGCAAGCGTATGAAGAAGGACTTCCTCCACTACATGCGTATCCGCGAGTGGTTTGACTTGGTGCGCCAATTACGCGACGTCGCCAAGCAGCTCGGGTGGAACCATGAGGAGGCCACCGAACGCCGGCCCGATGACATTCATATGTCGCTGCTGTCCGGGCTCTTGTCCAACATTGGTGCCCGCGATGGCAACTCCAAGGAATTCCATGGCGCCCGCAACACCCGCTTCCTTGTGTTTCCAGGTTCTGCACTGGCCAAGAAGCCCCCGGAGTTTCTCATGGCAGCAGAACTCGTGGAGACCTCCCGCCTATGGGCACGCGACGTCGCCGCGATCGACCCTGCCTGGGTGGAAAAGCTCGGCGCCAACCTGCTCAAGCACAATTATTCGGATCCGACGTGGTCACGCAAGCGCGCGGCCGCTGTAGCAACGCAGCGTTCGACGCTCTATGGCGTGCCCATCGTCACCGACCGCACGGTGCCCTATCATCGCGTCGACCCCGTAGCAGCACGCGATATGTTTATCCGCAACGCTCTCATTGAAGGCGAGTGGAACACTCATCACCACTTCTTCCACGACAATGTGAAAAAGCTTGAGGAAGCGGCACAGTATGAGGACAAAGCACGACGCCGCGGACTCGTGGTGGACGAGGATACTCTCTTCGACTTCTATGACCAACGCATTCCAGCAAAGGTTACTACTGGACGTCATTTTGACTCTTGGTGGAAGAAGCAGCGGCACCAATCTCCAGATCTGCTGGACTTCGATCCAGACAAGCTCATTGAGGACACCCATGACGTCACCGAGGAGGCATTCCCGGATCGCTGGCTGAAAGGCTCTATCGATTACGACTTGACCTACAAGTTTGAGCCAGGTGACCCACTCGACGGCGTGACGCTGATGGTCCCAGTACCGCTGCTTGCGGGTCTGGATACTGAAGGCTTCGATTGGCTGGTTCCGGGCCTGCGCCTTGAGCTGGTGACGGAACTTATCCGTTCCTTGCCAAAGGCGATTCGCCGCACGGTGGTCCCGGCGCCTGAGTTCGCGGAGCGGGCGCTGCCGCGGCTTATCCCATATGAGGGATCGATTACGCAGCAGCTTGCCGACGTGCTCCGTGAGCTCGGTGGCCAGGGCATCGACGCCACAGATTTCAAGGCTTCCGCCCTGCCGGCACACCTGCGGATGAACTACGCTGCCGTGGATAAGCGCGGCAAGATCATTGATTCTGACAGGGACCTAGCCGCATTGGTCCGCCGCCAGGCCGGGCACATCAAGTCCTCGGTCTCCCGCGTGGGACGAAAGTCTGAGTCGAAGGCAGTGAAGGAATGGACCACGGATACGTTGGGCACCATTGATGAGGAAGTAACGACCGTGGTTGATGGCCACGAAGTCACCGCATATCCGGCACTCGTGGCCTCTGCTGAGGGTGTCTCTTTGAAGGTTCACCCGACTAAGGCTGCGGCAGATGCGGCGATGATGACCACGACGTTGACGTTGCTCATGCGGGAGATTTCGGTCAACCACCAGCAGATGGTTAAGGGGCTACCCTTGCAGCAGCGCGTAGCGGTGGACGCCTATCCTCACGGTAGCGCTGAAGGATTGGTCAACGATGCTCGAGTGGCGGCGATCCGCGATCTCATGCTGGAGGAAGGCGGCCCGCAGCGCTCCCCGGAGGGATTCCGCACGCTTCTCGACGCCATCAAGCCGAAGGTTGCCGGCCGGGTTCGGCAGTCGGTAGTGGCAATTGCACCGGGACTTGCGGAGTACTCAAACCTGCGCGCTGAACTCGCGCACTGGGATGGCCCTACCATTGACGACATGAAGGCACAGATGGAGTTCCTGCTGCCGAAGAACGCCATCACCATCCATGGCATGACGCACCTGCGTCATCTTCCCCGCTACATGCAGGCGATCCGAATCCGTTTGGAGGAGATGTCCCTCGACCCGGACAAGGACGCTGACCGTCAAGCAGAGGTCGAGGAGGCCAAGGCCTATCTGGCCAACCGCTTGCGGACTCTCCCAGCCGGGCGCGCAAAGACGCGGGAGGTCAAGGACATCTATTGGATGGTGGAAGAGCTGCGGGTTTCGCTCTTCGCGCAACGCCTCGGCACGGCGCACCCAGTGTCGCTGCGCCGTATCCAAAAAGCAGTAGACAAGCTGCGCTAAATCACATAGCCAAGGGCTTAAAAGCTATCGCGGTCGCGGCGACGCATGAGTCGGATCTCTGATTCAAAGTCGTCCGCGCTCTCAAAGGATTTATAGACCGATGCGAAGCGCAGGTACGCAACCTCATCCAAGTCACGTAGTGGCTCGAGAATAGCGAGACCGATGTCATTGGCATTGACCTGGGAGGAACCGTGGCTACGCACGGTCTCCTCTACTTCTTGGGCAAGCTTCTTCAGCGCGTCATCCGTTACGTCACGGCCTTGGCATGCGCGACGCACACCGCGAATCAGCTTGTCCCTGCTGAAAGGCTCAGCCAAGCCATTTCGCTTGACGACCAACAAGACAGCTTTCTCGACTGTGGTAAAGCGGCCTTTGCATGAGGCACATTCACGGCGGCGCCGGATTGCTGTTCCTGCATCAACCACACGAGAGTCAATGACTCGTGACTGTTCATTATGGCAAAACGGGCAATACACCGTGCGGTTCCTTCCTCTTCCACGTCATCCGCCACTCACATGTGAGAGGCGGGCGTTGAGACCGCATTTAGTGTACTGCCCGATTCCCGCACGATGCCATTTATGCTCATCTGCTGGGCCCGACACCTAGGCCCAGCAAAGGCTTTACATGTTATGTCCATGGGCTTTTTGGACACGGAGTC